>JBDGYO010000522.1:0-2693 GCA_039584015.1 Gemmatimonadota bacterium
TGCCGGCGGCCACCTCTACGGCGCGCCGCTCCCAGCGCGTGCGCTCCGGTCCGTCACCCACGAAGTGCACCTGCACGGCGCGCCCGACTTGCCGCACCGCACTCGGAAGCGCGGCGAGCAGGGTGAGGCCTCCCTTGAGCGGGTCCATACGGCCGAGGAAGAGTAGCTCCCAGGGTGCGTCGCCATCGGGAATCCGCTCCGCCGCGGCTGGAGACTCTGCCCGTGCCGCGTCGTGCGGGCCGCCCACCAGGTAGGTGACGCGGTGCACGCGATCGGCGGGGAACCCGTGGCGGCAGTACTCCTGTCGCATGTGCTCCGAGTTCGTGAGGATGGCGCGATACCGTGGCAGCAGCCGCAGCCGCCGTCCCTGGCGGCGGTACTCGCGCAATGCGGTGAGGGGATTCAGCCCGCCGCAGCGGCGCGGGTAGTACAACGCCAGGCAGGGGGCGCCGAAGCGCCGCGTGCACGGTCGCACGGTGGGCGCCCCGAACGTCTTGGGTCCCCCGACGCAGGTCCCGTAATAGGTGTGTGCGAAGAACACGCCGGGGACCGCATCGGCGAGGCGCGCCTCGAGGAGCGGGTCGAGCATCCCATGCGCGAACAGCACGTCGGGCTTCCACTCCTCGACCGCGCGCAGCAGACCGTCGTGGCCCAGCGCGGCGGCGCACCAACCGGGCGTGCCGTTGGGCAGCGCGATCGGCTCCCGGTGTGCCGGAGCGTCGCTCTCGTACACCAACCCGAGGTCGTGACCGGCGTCCCGTAGGTGGGGCGCGACCTCCTGGAGGTAGGTCTCGCATCCGCCGACCCGGCGATTGCTCCAGTTCACGATGGCGATTCTCATGGCTCGAGCCGCACAACCCAGCCCAAGCTCGCGCAGCAGGTCCTCCACCTCGTCGCGCGACGTGTCGGCATCGGCCCATGCCTCGGGGTGCATCTCCACCACGATGCCGCCGCCCGGCAGGCCGCCCATGATGAGCCGCCGCGCACCGAGCAACGCTTGGATCTCGAACCCCTCGATGTCGATGAACAGCCAGTCCGGCTCGACGCCCAACGCCGCCAGATGATCGTCGAGCGTGACGACCGGGACGCGCATCTCCTTGGCCTCGGCCAGTTGCGGGTTGGGGCTGCCGAGGCGCCCCATGCCTGCTACCCCACTGGTGAAGAGCTCCGCGTAGCCGGGCGCGGCGCCGACGGCTGCCTCCACGATCCGCACACGGTCTCCCAACAGGTTCATCGCCACGTGCCGCTGCAGCACCGCGGCCGCTTGCGGGTTGGGCTCGAAGGCGATCACCGTGCCGTCGGGGGCGGACCAGTGCGCGAACTGCAGCACGTAGATCCCCACGTTGGCGCCTACGTTGACGCAGGTGGCGCCGGGGCGCACCGCGTCACGCAGGAACGCTGCCACCGGTGCGTCGTACGCGTGTCCCAGGCGATCGCGGTGGCGTGGGTCCACGCGATACGTCACCCCGTTGATGTCGTAGCGCACCCCGCGGCCGCCGCTCCCGATTAGCAGCGCGCGCTCGTACCAGGGGCGGAGCGTGCGGATCACACCGGACTCCCGACCGAGCGTCTCGGCGACGCGTTTGGCAAGGCGCTGGATCATGCCGCCGGCCTCACGCTTCTGCATCGCCCGACGCCGCCCAGCCCAGCACCAGCCGCCGCAGCGCCTCGAGTCGGGGGCGCACGTAGAGTCCCAGCGGATCGCGCAGGGCGAACGGCAGCATCACGGCGCCGTAGGCCGCCGCGGCGGCGAGTGTTGCGATCACGAGGGTGAGCACGGAGTCTGGGGTCCAGCGCTGCCCAACGGCGCCGGCGAGACCCGCCACCAGAGTGCAGCGCCACAGCCAGGGCCAGAGGTCCGTCACCAGGCGGTGCACCGGGACGCTCATCTCGCGCGCCAAACCGCCCAGGGTGCCCGGCAACCCAATCACCACGACCCCGATGAGCGAGCCCAGCGCGGCGCCGATCAACCCCATCCTCGTCACCAGTACGATGGACACCCCCACCGTGAGCAGCCCGTCGAACAACGTAGTGAGCGAGATGCGCCGGTCCTGGCCGAACGCGAACAGCGCCCGCACCACCGCACTGTACCAGTGCCGCAACACCATGGCCGCCAGCAGCACCACCGTGAGATCGAAGCCGCCGAACTGCTCGGCTCCGACCCACCACCCCACGAATCCCTCGTTCACCACCAGCACGACGCACACGATGGCGCCGCTGAAGATGAGGATTGCACGGGTGAGGGCGGTGCAGACCTGTGCCACCCGTTCGCGCGGAGCGCCGGTGCGCAGCTCGCTGAGTGCGGGCTGGGCCGCCTCGGCCAGCATCTTGGGTTGGTTCGCGAACACGACGATCAGCTTCGCGGTGCAGAAGTAGGGCACGACCGCGGCCGCCCCCATGATCTTGCCCACGATCAGGAGGTCGGTGCCCGAGAGGAACACCTGTGCCACCTGGGAGATGCTGATCCACCCGCTGCGCGTCAGTCGATCGCGCAGCTGATCCGGTGCAAACCTCGGAAACCGCAGCCGCAGCGCGTGCCCGTAGCGCCGCCGTGCCCTGACGAACCAGAGGATCGCCGAGAGCAGCTGCGTGAGGCCCCAGCCGATCGCCAGCGCGTACAGGCCCAGCCCGGCCACGACCAGCGTTATGGTGAGCGCGGTGCCCAGGATCCAGCTCACCGTGTGCACGGCGCC
>JBDGYO010000523.1:0-5112 GCA_039584015.1 Gemmatimonadota bacterium
GGGGTCGACCGCAGCTTCACGGTCGCCCGGCGCAACCTGTACCTCGCGGCGGAGTACCAGTACGACGGCTGGGGGTACACCGACACCGACCAGCTGCTGCTGGTCGCCACGTCGCCCCCGGCCCTGCGCAGCGAGATGCAGGTGCTGGGGCGGCACGAAGTCGTGGGGATAGCGACGTTCGAGATCCACCCGCTCGTGTCCACCGATCTGTTGGGGATCGTGAACCTGGTCGATCCCAGCGGCCTGATCGTACCGTCCATCACCTATTCGGCCCGCGAAGAGGCCACGGTGCGGGCCGGTTTCTTCCTCGGCGTCGGACCCGAGGAGGGAGACCTCGTGCTGCCGACCGGCATCCGTGCGCCGGGATCCGAGTACGGTCCGGTGCCTGTCACCGGATACGCATCCGTGACAGTATTCTTCTAGGCGATCTCACGGAACAGGAGCAGTCATGGCCAGGGAGACGGGCCTGTGGGGCACGGCGCCGCGCATCGCGGCGGCACTGGTGGTGGCGACCGCCATATCCTTCTGGGTCGGCTGGATCCCGCTACCGACCCAGGATCGCTCGACGGTCATTCTCGTGGGCATCGATGCCCTGGGGTGGGACTTCCTCGACAAGGCCCCGACGCCACACCTCGACCGGCTGGTGGCCCGCGGAGTGCGTGCCGAGCGGATGATCCCCGACTTCCCCACCAAGACCTTCCCCAACTTCTACACCATCGCCACGGGGCTGTACAACGAGCATCACGGGATCGTGGCCAACAACATGTACGACCCGGTCATGGATGCTCGGTTCAGCCTGGGAGACCGCGATGCGGTCATGGACGGCCGGTGGTGGGGCGGCGAGCCCATCTGGGTCACGGCGGAGAAGCAGGGAGTGACGGCGGCGGCGTTCTTCTGGCCCGGCACCGAGTCGCCGATCCAGGGGGTACATCCCACCTACTGGAAGCCGTACGACGGGAGCATCCCCAACCGGGAGCGGGTGGAACAGGTGCTCGCGTGGCTCGACCTGGACGACGACGAGCGCCCCTCGCTCATCACGCTCTATTTCAGCGACGTGGACAATGCCTCCCATGACCACAACCTGGATGCGCCTGAGGTCAAGGAGGCAATCCAGGGCGTGGACGAGATGGTCGGGCTCCTGATCGCTGGGCTCGAGGAGCGGGACCTGGTGGATCAGGTGAACGTGGTGGTGGCCTCGGACCACGGCATGGCCGACACCGAGCCGCACCGCATGGTCATTGTCGATGATTACATCGATCTGTCGTCGGTGACGGTGGTGGATTGGAATCCTGTGCTCGCCCTGTTCCCCGAGGCGGGGATGGAGGACGCCGTCTACGAGGCGCTCTCGGAGGCCATGCATCTGACGGTGTACCGCAAGGAAGATATCCCGGACCGGTACCACTACCGGGATCACCGGCGTATTGCACCCATCGTCGGCGTGGCTGAGGAGGGCTGGTCGATCTCGTCTCGCGAGTTCTACCAGCGGCGCCCCGGCCGCTACGGTGGGGCCAACCATGGCTACGACAACGAGCTGCTCTCGATGGGCGCCACGTTCATCGCCGCAGGACCGGCGTTTCGGGAGGGAGTGGTGGTCCCGGCGTTCGCGAACATCCACGTGTACGAGCTGCTGTGCCGGGTGCTGGGACTGGCGCCCGCGCCGAACGACGGCTCGTTGGAGGTGCTGCGTGGGGTGTTGCGGGAGTAACCGGGTTATGCGCTCGGCGGGGTCCTACCTCCCTCCTACTCCCCCACGATCGCGCGGACCCGCGCGATCAGCATGTCCACCGCCACCTTGTTGTACCCGCCCTCGGGGATGATGACGTGGGCCCAGCGCTTGCTGGGCTCCACGAACTCCAGATGCATGGGGCGGACCGTCTCGATGTACTGCTTGATCACCGACGGCGCAGGATCCGTAGATCGGGGTCGGTGTCCACGAACACCCGGATGTCCATGAGCTCGCGCAGCTCGCTGTCGGACAGGATGAGGATGCCTTCGAGGATAACGGCGCTGCGCGGCTGGGCGGTGACGGTCGCCCCTGTGCGGGAGTGCTCGGTGAAGTCGTAGACCGGCACTTCTACCGGTTGTCCGTCCTTGAGCTGCCGCAGGTGCTCGACCAGGAGGGGGGTTTCCAGCGCATCGGGGTGGTCGTAGTTGATGTGCACCCGCTCGGCCGGTGGGACGTGGCTGCGATCGTAGTAGTAGGAGTCCTGCTGGATGAAGGTCACGTGGTCACGGCCCAGGGCACGGATGATTTCCTGCACCACCGTGGTCTTCCCGGAGCCGGAGCCGCCGGCGACACCGATGACGATTGGAGGCACGATTCAACGCTGCGCCACGCACGCGCGGCCGTCAAGCAGGACGGGGGAGCCTACTCGTACCGCAGCGACTCCACCGGATCCACCGCCGCCGCGCGCCGCGCGGGCAGGATCCCCGCCAGCAATCCGATCATGACCAGGATCGAAACGCAAATCAGGGCGATGGGCCAGGAGAGGATGGGGTTGGCGATGTAGGCCATCGCCGGGTTCTCGCTGGGGACGGCGTTCACGAGTGTGACGACCGCTGCGGAGAAGAGTAGGCCGCCGGCACCGCCCACCAACGCGATCAGCATGGCCTCGAACATGAACTGGGCCATGATGTGCGGCTTGCGTGCGCCCACGGCCAGCTTGATGCCGATCTCCCGGGTGCGCTCCTTCACGACCACGTACATGATGTTGGCCACGCCGACCCCGGCGACGAGCAGGGTGAACGCTCCCACCATCCCCAGGAAGATCTGGATCCCCAGGCCGATGGCGTGGGTCAGCTTCTGGTCCTCGATGAAGTCCCACATGGGCAACGCGCGCTCGTCGGTCGGGTCGAACTGGTGGCGCCGTCCCAGGACACGGAACAACTGGCTCTTCACGACTCCGGCCTCTTCGAGGCTGCGCGGCCGCACGATCAGGTGGTTCACCGTTCGGCGGCCGTAGATGGTCTTGAACGTGGAGGCGGGGATGACAGCCCGATCCTCGTCAGGACCGTTGTTGCTCGAGTCCTGGAATTTCTCCTGCATGACGCCAACCACAGTGAAGGGTAGGCCGTCCAGCATTACGGTCTGACCAACCGGCTCTACGTCGTCGAAGATGCGTCTTGCGATGTCGTTCCCCAGGAACAGCACCCTCCGCCGGCGTTCCAGGTCTTGCTGGTTGATGAACCGGCCGCCCTCCCGCGGGAACATGCGGCGCATCTCGGAGAACTCCGGGTAGATGCCTTCCATGTAGGTGTTGGTCTTGGTGTCCTCCCACTTGAGGCTCTCGATCTCCGGGATCGAGCGGAGCAGCAGCTGCAGGTCTTCCTCGGTGAGGCGAATGCGCCGTCCGGTCGGCAGGCCCTGATGGATCTTGCCTGTCTCCCCGCCGTACACCATGAAGATGCGCTCGCCCGCGTTGATCAACCCGCGCTCGACAGCCACCTTCAGACCCTCCCCGAACGCGAGCAACAGCACCACCGCGATCGTCCCCCACGTCATGGCGAACATGGTCAGGGTCGTGCGCAGCTTCTGCGTCTTGAGGTCGCCGATGAACTCCTCGAGCAGGATCTTCCACATGGCTAGTTCCTAAGGCACTCCACCGGGTCGAGGTTTGCGGCCTTCCGTGCCGGGAAGAACCCGGCCAGGAACGCGATGCCCGCGAGGAGCATCAGGGTGACCGACGCCACGAGTGGGGAGACCGTCGGCGTGCCGATGAACTCTTCCATGGGCATGAAGCTGAGCAGCGCTACCACGCCCCACGAGCAGAAGAAGCCGAACACCGCCCCTATCCCCACGATCAGGAACGTCTCGGCGAAGAACTGGAACAGGATGTCGCGCCGGCGCGCACCGACGGAGCGCTTGATGCCGATCTCCTGCGTACGCTCCTTCACGACGATGTACATGATGTTGGCGACCCCGATGCCGCCGACGGTGAGGGTGAAGGATCCTACGAGAGCGAAGAACACGTGGAACCCGAAGAACATGTACCCGAACAACTTCTCGAACTCGACCGTGTCCCACACCGACAACGCGTCCTCGTCTGCGGGGTCGAACGTGTAGCGCCGCCCGAGCGTCTCGTAGACCTGCTGCTCGATGCCCTCCGTGCGCATCGCGTCGGCCGTGCGGTACACGAAGTTGTTGACGTAGCGATTACCGAACATCGCTACGTGCGTGCTGGCCGGGATGAACACGCGGTCCTTGTCGCGGCCGTTGTACGATGAATTCTGGGTCTTGGGCTTCATCACCCCGACGACAGTGAACGGCACCTCGCCGACGAATACCTTCTCGCCGACCGGGTCGGCATCACCGTACAGATGCTCTGCGAGCTCGTCCCCCAGCATGGCGACGCGGCGCCGCTGCTCCACGTCGAGGTCGTTGATGAACCGCCCCCCCGAGTCCGGGATGATATTGCGCATCGTTCCATAGACCGGCCAGATGCCCGTGATGTTTGGATTGGCCGTATTCTTCGCGTGCCGCACCGGGGTCTGTCGGTTGGAGTACTCGGGGCTGATCATCACGATGTCGGGGATCTCTCGCGTCAGCAGCTCTGCATCGTCCTCGTGCAGCCGGATGTAGCGGCCCTCCGGGAAGCCCTGGAAGCTCACCGTCGTGCGGGCACCCCACAGGATCACGATGCGGTCGCCCAGGCCGTGGAAGCGCTTCAGCGTCTGGCGTTCCAAGCCCACGCCGAAGGCGAGCAGCACAACCACCGCCACCGTGCCCCAGGTGATGCCCAGGACCGTGAGTGTGGTTCGCAGCCGCTGCTGGCGCAGGTCGGCCCAGAATTCCCGCAGGACGTTGCCGAGACGCATGGCGGCTACTGGATCTCCCGCGGCGGCGGCTCCACCAGCTGCTCGTCGTCACGCAGCCCCGCGATGACCTCGAGGTTGATGGCGTCGCTCAGGCCGGCTTCGATGATGCGCTCCTCAGTGCTGCCGTCCGGCAGCAGCACCGTGACCTTCGCCGTGTCCCCGCTGAAGGTCACCAGGCGCTCGGGAATCATGAGCACGCTGTCGCGCCGCGCGATGATCACGTCGGCGTTGGCCGAATACCCGGCCCGGAGGATGGTGCCGTGTGTCTCGGTGAGCGTGATCTCCACTGGGAAGACC
>JBDGYO010000101.1:0-7796 GCA_039584015.1 Gemmatimonadota bacterium
GTGCGCTCGCCGTTGGTCAGCCCCCAGTTGATCGCGGGCACCAGGTAGGCGAACGACTTGCCGATCCCCGTCCCCGCCTCGAGCAGGGAGATGCCGCCGTCGTTGTAGGTGTCGGCGACGTACGCCGCCATGTCACGCTGAGAGGGCCGGTCCTCGAACTGCCCCAGCACCTTGGCCACTCGACCGTCAGGCCCGAGCGCATCGGCCTGTGCGACCGGATCGATGGGCTCGTTCGTCTTCGGCTTGGGGACCTCCACCACCACGTACAGCTCGTTCGCGTCGTTGTCGATGATCCCGAAGCCGATCCCCCCGTCGTGCATCGTCGCGGCCACGTGCAGGTCGGCCGTGGACGGCTCCAGGTCCCCGCCCGGGTGGTTGTGCAGCACCATGTCGCCGCGCTCGGCCTCACCGGGGAGCGCCAGCACGCAGTCCACGGTACCGCGCGCGATGACGTGGGCGTCGGTCACGACACCCTCACCGTTCACGGTGCCGACGAACGACACTTCGCGCCCGCCCGCCTCCGCGATGGCCGAGGCCATGACGGTGCGTGCCTGCGGGGAGATTCGACTCACGTCTTGAGCTCGCGCTTCTTCGCCGCCGGGAAGAGGACGTTGTTGAGGATCAGGCGATACCCCGGCGAGTTGGGATGGAGCGACAGATCGGTCGGCGGATCGCCGATCTGGTGCTGCGGATCTTCCGGGTCGTGCCCACCGAGGAAGGTCCACGTCCCCCCACCGTATTCCCCATGAATGTACTTCACCCAGGGGGCGCCCTGCTCGTCCGCCAGCACGGTCGCGCTCGGCTTGAGCCGCTCACGCGAGAACGAGGTGGTGAGTCCGTAGAAGTCGGGGATCACGTCGCGGTGGCACTGCACCAGCATGGTCGGCACCGGATCGATCTTGGCGCTGAAGTTGAACAGCTTGAACGCACCGAGCGGCTGGCGCCGCGCCGGGTTGTTGACCTGATGCCCGTCGATGTCCGAAAAGCTAGCCACGGCCGGCGACAGTTCCAGCTGCGCGTCCTGGAAGGCGAAGCTCCGCTGCCAGCGCAGGCGGTCGGACGCCGCAGGATCCATCGGCGTACCGTCGCTGTACTGCGCGGCCACGTCCACCCCCTGGGCGGCCAGCGCGATCTCCAGCGTCTCGGTGGCCGTGCACATCGCGAACAGGAACCCACCCCCGTCCACGTAGCGCCGGATCGTTTCCGCTACCGCCTTCTTGAGCTCGGCCACCGAGCCGAACCCGAGCGCGCGCGCCAGCTCCACGTTGCGCCGCACCATCTCGGTCAGCCACGTGGTCCCGCTGTACGTGAGGAAGAACTTGGAGTACTGGCCGGTGAAGTCCTCGTGGTGCAGATGCAGCCATTCGTAGTCGGCGAGCTGCCCCGCGGCGACCTCAGGATCCCACACGCGGTCGTACCCGATGCCGGCGTACTCGAGGGCCATCGTGACGGCGTCGTCCCACGGCGCCGCATTGGGCGGCGCGTACACGGCGACCTTCGGCGCCTTCTCGAGCGGCACCGCATCCATGTTGCTGGCGGCGATCGTGCCGCGCACGTCCACCACCTGCGCGGCGCTCACCGATTCAACCAGCACCCCGTCGAGGGCGGCCTCGCGCCGTGCGCCGGGCTCGTCGTCCAGCAGGAAGCTCCCACCGCGGTAGTTGAGCAGCCACTCGGCACGGCCGCCGCGCGCGAGCGAGCGATAGGTCACGCCGTAGGCCTTGAGGTGATTGGTCTGGCGCTCGTCCATGGGAATGAGGAGCTGGCCGGCGGGCATCGCCTCACCGCGCCGGGCCGCCCACAGCGTCGCGCCGAGCGCCGCGACGAACTCGCGCCGCCTCATGACCGCGGCACCTGTCCGCGCACCTGATCCAGCAGCCGCCGCGCCTGCGGCACCACCGCGCTCTCGGGGTAGCCGAGAATGAGATGCTCCAGCTGCTCCGCCGCCTCGGCGCGGCGTCCCGTGTCCCAGTACACCTCGGCGAGCGCGTACTCGGAGGCGGGCGCGGCCGGACCGTCGGGATCGGCGGCCAGCGCCGCGAGCAGCAGCGACTCGGCCGCGTCGTACTGCGTCGCGCTCGCTGCAAGCGTGCCGGCGTAGGCCAGCACGTCCGCCCGGCCGCCCCGGGGGGGCAGCGCGTTGGCTGCCGTCTCGAGCCCGCGCACTGCGGCGCTGCTGTCGCCGCGGGACGCATCGAGCAGTGCCGCGCCCAACACAGGCAGGCGGTCGGCACTCACCCGCTCGAGCAGTACCAGCATGGCGGAGCGGCGCGTGATCTCCGCTCGAGTGCGCGCGTAAGGACCGGCCGCGCGGAACCGCGCGCGCGCCTCCGCCAACTCCCCGCGGTACAGCGCGACCCAACCCGAGACCGCCAAACCGGCCACCGACGAGTCGCCGGCGAGCAGCGCCTCGGCCCGATCGAGCTCGCCCCGATTCACGCGCGCCCACGCAATCACCAGCCGGAGTTGCGCCGCGTCGTCGCCGTGCAGGCGTGACTCCCAGTCGCGGAAGCGCTGTTCGGCTTCGTCCAACCGTCCCGACTCGGCCAACACGCGCACGAGGGCGGCCATCGCCGCCGAGCCCTCCACCGATTCGGCGCTGGCGTCGATCCCGATGCGGTCGAGCATGCGGCGTGCGGCACCCAACTCCCCGGCGTCGGCGAAGGCGCGCGCCGCTTCCAGACGTGCCCGGTTGGCGTCCGCGCCCGAGCGGTACTGGGCCAGGCGCTCAAGCGCGTACCCCTTGGCCCGCAGATCACCCGGCCCGCCGCGCTGTCCGGCACCGTCGGCGAAGCGCCGCAACATTCCCGCCGCCCCCGCGGCGTCGCTGGGAAGCGACGCGTCGAGCACGGTCCAGCCCTCCTCGGCGCGTCCCCATCGCACGAGCAAGTCGGCCGCGAGCCACTGCGCGGGCTTCGCGTCTCCCTCGTACAGCACACGCAGCACCACTTCCTGCTCGAGCAACGGTGCGCGCTCGAGACTGAGCCCCGCGGCGGGCAGCAGCGCCGCGTTGGCCGACACGGCGAGGCGCCACTGGCGCGTCGCCGCGGGCCACTCCCCGGCCGCGACCAGGAGCCGTCCCATGTCGGCGGCGAGGCGCTGCTCGCCCACCCGTGCCTGGCCCCTGGCCAGCACGCGGCGCGCCTCGGTCACGTCGCCGCGCCGCGCGAGCCAGAAGGCCCACTCGCGGTACGGCTTGGGACTGTCGGGCAGCGACGCCGTCCAGCCCGATACCACCGCCGCCACCGTGTCGGGATCCTCCATCGCGGTGACGATGCGAAACTCCAGCTCGCGGATCATCTCGTTGCCGGGCTGCGCGTCCACGGCGCGTGCCGCATACGGTCGCATCCCGGGGAGCCGCCCCAGCCGGCGCAGCACCCGCTCCAGACCCAACAGGGCGGTCACGTCGTCGGGGGACTCATCGAGCGCGCTGGCGTAGAGCTCTGCGGCCTCGTCCAGCCGGCCCTGCCGCTCGGAGCGCAGCCCCGCCTGTGCGGGGGGCAGGTCCTGCCCCCGATCCTGGGCCCGACCGGCCGGCGCGAGCAGCACCGTCGCGAGCACCACCAGGGCGATCGCGCTAGGGCCGCTTGGCATTCAACCGCCGGAAGTAGTCGAGGATCAAGCGTCGCTCCTCGGGGGAGAGCGCGCGCAGCTCTTCCCAGGTGGGATAGCGATACCGCGCCTGCCCCGTCGGCACCTCACCGGTCTCGGGGAGCCGCACGTTGGCGGGATCGGCCGACTCGCTCGTGCGGTCGCGTCGCTCGTCCTCCTCGTCGCTCTCGAGCGTGCGGCCCGCGTCGAGCAGGCGGCGGAACAGGCGTTCCTGCCGCTCCACCGTTGCGCGGTCGATACGCCCGCGCTCGAGGTCGGCCGCGATGTCCTCCGCCTCCTCGGCATACTCGTCCGCGCCACTGACCTCGCCCTCGGCATTCAGACGCTCCAACTCGGCCGCGAGCGAACGCTGCCGCTCCGCCAGCGCGCGCAGCTGCTGCACCAGCTGATCGGCTCCTGCCGGCGCGGCCGACAGCATGCTCCCGGTCTCGCCACTCAGCGCCCCCTGCTGCTCGGCGAGCTGCGCCATGCGCTCGACCGCCTCCTGCACCCCCGAGCCGGATTGGGCGCCCGCGACGTCACCGCGGCTCTGCAGCATGGCGTAGATCATGGCATTCAGGGCATCCAGCGCCTCGCCCGCATGCGCGCCCGCCGCGCCGGCGTTGGGCGTCGGGCGCTGCAGCTGATCCAGCGACTCGCTCATCCCGAGCCGCGCCCGGCCCAGCGCCGCACCGAGCCGCGGTGAGACCAGCGCGTTCTTCCCGGCCGCCGACTGCAGCTGCTCCATGAGACGATCGACCCCTTCGCGCACGGCAGCCTGTGCCCCGCGCACGTCCGGACCAGACTCACCCCGATGCAGGCGCTGCACGATCTCCTCCTGCCGCCCCGCGAGCGTCGCGGTCTCGACCATGGCCCGGTCGAGCTCGGCGATGACCTCCTGGCGCCACTCCTCGCGCAGCTCGTCCCGGCGCGTACGCAGCTGTTGGCCAAGCGGATCGAGCTGTTGGCTCGCGGCCTCGCCGGAGCGGCGCGCGCGCTCGGCATTGCGGCGGCGTGCTGCCTGCGCCGCCTCGCGCATCCGGGCTGCGGCCTCGGCCGCATCCTCGGGCGCACTCCCCACCTCTCCGCGCGACGCCTCCACCGAATCGAGCAGCGCCTGGAGTTGCTCGAGCTGTTGGGCCAGCGCCTCCGCCTCGCGTCCCAGCACCTCCTCCTGCACGGCGGCTGCGGTGTCCACCCCGGCCTCGGCCCGGTCGTTCCACTCGCGTTGGCGTGCGGCGAGCTCCTCGGCGTCTTCGGCCAGCGAGGTCATTTCCCCTTCGACCGCCGCGCGCTCGAACAGCTCCCGCCCCCGCTCCAGCTCGTCGCGCAGCTGGTCCGCCGCCCGGGCGAGCTCGCGCAGCGCGTCGCGGGCCGCGTCGGCGTCGAGGCGCTCCAACGCGGCGCGCAGCTCGGCGAGCCGGTCCGTCAGCTCCTCGCTCAGCGCGCGGTCCATGAGATCCTGTAGTTCGCGCAGTTGGCGATGGAACTCGGGGTCGGTGAGCCCCGCCGACCACGCCGCGTCGGACAGCTCCCGTAGCTCCTCGGTCAGCCCCCTGGCACGCTCCAGCATCTCCTCCTGCCCCGCCAGCAGCTCCCGCGCCCGCTCCACCGAGTTGAACGGCAGCGGTTGCTCGCTGGGACCGCCGGTGGCGCCCCGTTCCCGCTCGGCGGCGAGGTCCTCAAGGCTGCGGGCCAGCTCCCGCTGCGCTGCCACCAGCGAGTCCGCCTCGGCCGTCATGCCGCGCGACGCCTCGCGCATGGCTTCGCGTAGCTCCGCCATGGCAGGCAGGCGCAACGCATACACCTCGCTCTCGCCCATCTGCGGCGTCGGCCGGTTGTCGTGCGCGCGCACCAGGAAGAACGCCGTGTCGCCCGGCAGCATGCCCCGCCCGTTGAGATCGAGCACCCAGTGCAGCACCGCGCGGTCGGCGCCGCCCTCGGGCAACGGCACGATCTCGGTCAAGGGATCGCCGCGCACCCCGAGCCGGCTCACGCGCCAGCTCACCAGCTCCACTCGCGTGAGGCGGTGATCATCGCGCGCGTCGATCAACACGGCCTGGCGCAGCGAGGGGGAGGCCGTCGTGTCGCGGCCGGGAATCGGCACGGCGATCTGCGGTGCGCTGTCGGGGACGGCCACGATCGAGAGCAGCGGCGCCGCGTCGTCCATCGCGCCACCGGCGAGCGGCACGGCCGCGAGCCGCCACTCGGCCGTGGCGCTCACGCGCAGGGACCCCTGGAACGTCTCGCCGTCCACCGCGAGCTGAACGGTTGCGCCGCTGCCATGCCACTCGACGCGCTCCAACGGGAGCGTGGCACGGCCCCGCGTGAGGATGGTGGTGCCCACGGGCAAGGCGATGGATTCCGGCCCGGGGGCCAGGGGTTCGTCGGCACGCTCGAGGTATCCAGGGTAGCGCGCCAGCAGCTGCAGCTCGGCGAGCAGCGCAGGGAGCGCCACGCGTACGTGCAGTACCTCAGAAGCCGCCGTGCCACTCTCGGCCTGGAGGTAGCGATCGCTCTCGAGCGGTCCCAGGACCACGACGGCCTTCCCGGCACTGTCGAGCCTCAGGCTTTGCCGGTGCCACGCCTCGCCCGGGGCCCGCACCAGCAGCTCCGCACTGCGGCGCCCCACGGCCGTGACCGACGCCGTCACGCGCTCACCGCGGCGCACGGCGGCGCGATCAACCGCGAGCGTGACGGGCCCCCGGGCCGGGGCGAGCGTGGCGAGTGGCCGCCACAGCGGGGCCGCCGCTCCGCTCCCGGGGCCCGCACCCGCAAACCCGAGCGTCGCCACCGCGAAGACGGCTGCCCCGGCCCACAGGGACCTGCCGGCGCGGCGCCGGACTCCGCCAATCGCCACCGCGCCGTCCGCCCGGAGCCAGGCCGCGACCCGACCGTCCGCCAGCGAGGCAAGCGACGAGCTGCCCGACGCCTCGTCCCAGGCGGCGACCCCGGCCACCGAGCCACGCCGTTTCCCACCGGCCCGCTCGAGCGTGTCGGCCAGGGACATCACGGCCAGCTCGCGGCGGCGCCGCCGCCAGCGAACGGCACCCCAGGCGACGGCACCCAGCACGGCGATCCACGCGGCCAACACGGCGGGCGGCACCAGGCGGTACAGGCCCAGCCGGCCGAGCACGACGCCCACGGCGAGCGCGGCGAGCACGGCCCCCAGGGTGAGCAGCGCACCACCGGCGGCACTCAGCCGCAGCAGCACGCGGCGCTCGCCCTCGAGCCACCGCCGAGTCTCGGTCATGGCGTCGCCGTCACCGCGTAGGTGAACAGGTTCACGCCCATCCGCAGGGCTGACTCGCGCAGCCCCTCCGGGTCTTCGTGCACGTCGGGGTCCTCCCAGCCGTCACCCAGGTCGGACTCGAACGAGTAGAACACCGCGAGGCGGCCCTCGAGGAAGATCCCGAATCCCTGCGCCGGCTGTGCGTCGTGCTCGTGGATCTTGGGAAGCCCCTGCGGCAGGTCGTACACCACGTGATACACCGGGTGGTCGAGCGGCACCTCCACCAGCGGCCGATCGGGAAAGACGCGCGCCAGCTCGCGGCGGAACGACTCGTCCATGCCGTAGTTGTCGTCGGCATGCAGGAACCCGCCGTTCTCGAGATAGCGACGCAGCAGGCCGACTTCCTCGGGCGAGAACCGCACGTTGCCGTGCCCCGTCATGTAGAGGTACGGCACCTCCCACAGCTCGGGGTCGGTGAGCCGCACGACCCGCTCGCGCTCGATCACGCTGAGCGCCGTGCGCTCGTTGAGCGCCGCGATGAGGTTGGGGAGGCTGGAGGGGTTGGCGTACCAGTCACCCCCGCCGTCGTAATGCAGCCGCGCGATGCTGAGGGCGGTGGGCGCCTGGCCAACGCCCAGCCACAGGAACCCGAGCGCCGCAACGGCGGGAAGCAGCCGGTTCACAAATCCGTCACGATGCGATACGCCTCTTTGCGTGACACTGCGAGCTCGGCGGCCAGGCGAGTCGCCGTGTCCCGGCGACTCATCCCCTCGCCGAGCAGCTGTTTGGCCCGTTCGCGTACCGTGCGTTCATCCGGGGCGGGCGTCACCGGCGGAGTGCCTGCGACCAACAATGTGACCTCACCCCGGGGCGGAGACTCCTCGTAGTAAACCTCTAACTCACGGAGAGTTCCGGACTTGAGCTCCTCGTGCACCTTGGTGAGCTCGCGCGCCACGGCCGCACGCCGCTCGGC
>JBDGYO010000102.1:0-7793 GCA_039584015.1 Gemmatimonadota bacterium
GAGTCGGTCCTGACCCGGAGCTTCGTGGAGCGGTTCGGTGAGGAGTGGTACCGCGACCCGCAGGCAGGGGCGGTGGTCCATGAGCTGATGGCACGGGGCCAGGCCGATCCGGTCCACACACTCGTGCGTGAGGCTACCGGACAGCCCCTCACGTTCGACTACATCGTCACACGTCTCGAATCCCGACTGAGCTAAGGACAGCCGTGAATCCCAAGCGCGAAGCGTTCTCCTCACGCTGGGTGATGATGCTCGCCATGCTCGGCATGGCCGTGGGCACCGGCAACATCTGGCGGTTCCCGCGGATTGCCGCGCAGAACGGCGGGGGCGAGTTCATCGTCGCCTGGCTGGCATTCCTGTTTCTCTGGTCCATCCCCCTGATCCTGGTGGAGTTCGGGAGCGGACGCCTCACGCGCACCGGACCGGTGGGTGCCTTCATCCAGATGATGGGGCCGCGGTGGGCCTGGATGGGTGCGTTCATCGCCTTCGTGGCGACGGCGATCATGTTCTACTACTCGGTGGTCGCCGGGTGGACGATCCGCTACGTGGTCGCCTCGCTCCTGGGGGAGATACCCCGGCAGGAGCCGGGGGCGTTCTGGGAGAGCTTCACCGGTTCCTGGTGGCCGGTGCTGTTCCACGGGCTGGCGATCGGCACCGGCACGCTGGTCGTGGCCCGCGGCGTGCGGGCGATCGAGCGGGTGGCGAAGGTGCTCATGCCCACCCTCATCATTCTGGTGGTGGCACTGGCCATCCGGGCGGTGACGCTGCCGGGTTCCTCCGACGGCCTGGCGTACCTGTTCACGGTCGACTGGGCGGCGCTGGGCAACGCGCGCATCTGGATCGAGGCGCTGACGCAGAATGCGTGGGACACCGGTGCCGGGTGGGGGTTGATCCTGGCGTATGCGGCGTATCTCCGCATCGAGGAAGACACCGCCCTCAACGCGTTCATGCTGCCCACGGCCAACAACATGGTCTCGCTCCTCGCGGGAATCATGGTGCTGTGCACCGTGTTCGCGGTGGTGCCGCAGCTGGTCGCGAACCTGGCCGCCGATCCGGGAGCACTGTCGGCGTACCCGGCGCTGGCCGAGGCGGTGCAGAGCGGCGAAGCCCTGTCGGCCGATCTCATCCAGCGCACCATCTTCAGCACCGGGAACGAGGGGCTCACGTTCATCTGGATGCCCCAGCTGTTTGCCCGCGTGCCGTTCGGCCAGTTCTTCATGATCCTGTTCTTCCTGGCGCTCACATTCGCGGCGTTCACCAGTCTCGTGGCGATGATCGAGCTCGCCACTCGCGTGTTGCGCGATGCGGGCATGGAGCGCCGCCGCGCGGTTCGCGTGGTCGGGGTGGTCGGGTTCCTGCTTGGGTTCCCGTCGGCGCTCTCGCTGCGGTTCTTGCACAACCAGGACTTCGTGTGGGGCGTGGCACTCATGCTTTCCGGGTTGTTCTTTGCCATCGCGATTCTGGTCTATGGCGTGCGGCGGTTCCGCGAGCAGCAGCTGAACCACGAGCACTCCGACATCAAGGTGGGGCGGGGTTGGGAGCTCGTGATCACGATCCTGGTGCCGCTCGAGGCGTTGGTGCTCCTGGGGTGGTGGGTCTATCAGGTGCGCGGTGAGGACCTGGCAGGGTGGCTCAACCCGCTGCGCGAGGCAAACGTGGGGACGCTGTTCTTCCAGTGGGGTGTGGTGCTGGTCGTTCTGCTACTCGCCAACCGCTGGCTGGCGCGCCACACGCACGGGATCGCGGCGCAGAACGAAGCCGGCGAGGGATAGTCGCGGCGCCCGCGGGCGTCACGGGTGATGTGCCCATGCGGTTCGAGCACTTCCGTGCGATGGCCGAGCGGCTCGCAGCCGAGGTCCCGGGGGAATACTTGGCGGGCATCGCGGCCGTCGACGTGAGCCCCAAGACCATCCCCGATGCGGTGGACGCCCACGTCTACACGTTGGGCGAGTGTGTCCCCATCGACACGGGAACCGACGAAATCCAGTCCCACGTCGTGCTGTACCACGGGTCGTTCCAGGCGTTGGCGGCGGAACGCCGCGGCTTCGACTGGCGGCAGGAGGCGTGGGACACGCTGCTCCACGAACTGCGCCACCACCTGGAGTGGCGTGCCCGCTCCGAGGACCTCGAGGCATTCGACCAGGCAGCGGAGCACAACTTCGCGCGCGCGGCGGGGCGCCCCTTCGACCCGGTGTTCTATCAGGCGGGGGAGCGCGTCGCGGAGGGGATCTACCGGTTGGACGACGACGTGTTCATCGAACAGGTGGTGCGCGAGCGACCGGCCATCGCAGAGTTCGTGTGGCATGGAGGCGCGTACCGCGTGACCGTGCCGTCGGCTCGGCTCCCGCTCTACCTCACGCTCGACGGTCTCGACCACCCGCCGTCGGGCGACGTGGTGCTGGTGCTGCGTCGCAAACCCCGCTTGCGGGATCTGTTCCGCGGCGTCCCAGGCGTAACGCAGGAGCGTGTCCGTGTCGAACCCGCCAAGTGAGCGATCGGTACTGCTGACGACCCGGGACCTGTTCTTCCGTGCGAAGCTGGAGGCCCTGGTTGAGCTGAGCGGGCACACCGCGGTTCGCTCGGGTCCCGCTCCGTACGCCGTGGTGGAGCTGGGTGCGGTCACGCTGGAGCAGGTGCGCGAGCTCGTGGCCGCCGGCACGCAGGTGGTAGCGTTCGGCTCGCACGTGGGGGCGCAGGCGCTGCGCGACGCGCGGGAGGCGGGTGCCCAGGCCGTCCCCAATTCGCAAGTCGAAGCGACGGTGCGCAGAATGCTCGGACGTGAGTGACACTCGGGCCGGCGGTACAGAGGTGGCCGTGCCGAGCACGCCTGCGTCGTAGCGGAGTTATCTTGTGTGGCGAACGGGACGGCGACGGATCGATCGGCGCGAGAGGTTGCAGCCATGATGCATGAAACGAGCACGTCACTCCCTCCCACCGAGGTGCTGGATCGCGCCAAGGCGTTCTTCGCCGAGCGCGACCCCAACCAGGCGGCGTTCGTGGAGCACGAGGGCGAGAGCTACGCCACGTTCCGGGGACAGGGCGGGGAGGAATTGACGTTGGCGGTGTTCGCGTCCGAGACCGGCACGCGTGTGCGGGCGTCGACGCTCTTGTTCGACCAGGCGATCGGGCGATTCTTCTCGACACTGCCCATGGTCGAGGAGGGCGACGCATGACGGTGCGCGTGTGGGTGCCGGAGGTGTGGGACATCGTGAGCCTCGATGCGAGCCCCGAGTGGAGCGTGGCGCGCCTCAAGACCGAGGCGCTGGAGCAGGCGACCGGCCGCGAGCCGGACGGCGCCGCCTACGCGGTGAAGTTCCGTGGCGCGCGTGTGCTGGACGAGTCGGCAACGCTGGGAGCGTTGGGTGCGCCCGACAACGCGTCATTCATCGTGCTGCACGCCCGCCGGCTTCCCGCGAGGTAATCCCATCTCATGAGCAACGGGTCCGGGGAGGAGGGGTGATGGTGAAGGGACGGATCCTGTTGGCCGCTGTCGTGCTGGCTCTCTCTCTGCCGGGCATTCTGCCGGCGCAAGAACACGAGGAAGCTAGACAACACCACCTCAAGAATGCCGTGGGACTCTTCCTGGGGGCGTCCACCCACCTCGACACCGACGACACGGGCTTCACGGCCGGGGCGGATTACGAGCGCCTCGTCGTGTATCCCTGGGGCGTTGGACTGATCGTCGATTTCGCCAGCAGCGCGATCGAGCGCGACTTCATCGTTGCGGTGCCGCTGTACTTCCATCCTACACACTGGCTGAGGCTGAGTGCGGCTCCGGGGCTGGAGGTGGCCGGCCACTCGGAACCCGGACACGAGGCGGAAATCCACAACGAGTTTCTGGTTCGCGCCGGTGGCGAGGGTGAGATGGAGCTCGCGCCGGACTTCGCGCTCGCCGCGGCGTTCAAGGTGGACTGGGCCGGCGACCGGTGGACGCTCGTCTACGGTCTCGGGTTGGTCGTGGCGTTCTAGTCGGAGCGGTCGAGCAGGTTCCGGGATCGGCGTACGGCCGAGGCGAGAAACGCACGCGTCTGCTTGCGCTGGATGTTGACCGCGGCTCCGTCGCCCACCAGATCATCACCCGCCAGCACCGCGCCGACCCACCCTTCCCGATGCCATCTGCCGCCGCCTTGGAGTAGCGGCAATTCGTCGCGCGGCGGCGCAGGCCACGGCAGCACGTAGAAGTAGGGCTGCACGTACGACGCGTCGCCCGGGGTCATACCGACGCCAATGGACCGTGCGTGCTCGGGGTCGTCCTTGGGGTCCAGCGTGATCAGCGTCGCGATATCGAAGTGGTGCGGCCAGACCCGCACCGCGCTGGCGCCGGCGTGACCCTCCCGTACCTCCTGCAACACGAGGTCCGCGTTGCCGTACCAGCGTGCCAACTCGGCCAGGGACGCCGGATCGGCATCGAACACTGCGCCGGTGCCGACGGGGTGGTCCGGCATCTCCTCGGCGCGCCGCGGCAGCGCTTCCTCCAAACCGATGGCGCCCTCCATCCACGCGTAGCCGTCGGCCAGCGTGTGACCGGCCAACGGGAACTCCGCGCCGCCGGGTGCGCCCTCGTCGCGCACGACCAGCGTGAGGTCCGGCAGGCGTAGGCCCGCCCGGGTGCCCGGCGTGCCCTGCAGCGGTGCGGTCATGAACGCCAGCGACTCGCGGTTCCACGTCAGGCTCGTATGGCTGTCGTCCGGGACCGGCTCGACGGAGACACTGGCCACCCCCACCAGGACCTGCACCGCCCAGTGAGCTTGCACGCGCGCGTCGGCGAGTTCTGTTGGCATGGGCGTCCCGAGACGCTCCCAGGTGGCTTGGCGGTTCATTGTGCCTTCCAAACAAGATTGCCATGACGGGCGTTCCCTGCGCCGATCTGCCTTCCTAGCGAAGTTATGAAGCGGGAGTTACGCTGTTGTAGTTGGCACGTTGACGCCGGTCTTACTGAGTCAGCGAGTATTCATCAGAACACTGGAGAGGTTCCATAAAGCCTTCGGTGAGATTCGTTCGTGCGGGCCACGTTTGGGTCCTGCTCGTCGTTACAGCGACGGCCCTCGTTGCAGTCAAGCCGGCGCTTGGGCAGGAGGGGCAGTCCGCCGCTGACCTGGCGAAGGTGTCCCAGAACCCGGTCGGCAACATCTACAACTTCCCGCTTCAGAACAATGTCGATTTCAAGGTCGGCCCGAACGAGGCAACCAACAACACCCTGAACATCCAGCCCGTGATCCCCGTGACCGTTGGTAAGGTCAACTGGATCAATCGTGCCATCGTTCCGGTGAAGTGGCAGGGCGACGTGGCGGGCGCTGGGAGCCAGTCGGGACTCGGTGATATCACGTACGAGGGCTTCTTCTCGCCGGCCGTGCCCGGGAAGGTCATCTGGGGCGTGGGTGTCGCACTCATCCTTCCGACAGCCACGGACGACCGTCTGGGAACCGGCAAGTGGCAGGCCGGTCCGGCGGCCGTCGTGCTCACGATGCAGGGTAGTTGGGTGATCGGCGCGCTGGCTCAGAACACGTGGTCATTTGCCGGTGACGACGCTCGGGCGGACGTTAACTTCTTCTTCTCGCAGTACTTCGTGAACTACAACATCAAGAACGGCTGGTACCTGACGTCGTCGCCGATCATCACCTCGAACTGGGAGGCGGCGAGTGGTGAGAAGTGGACCGTTCCGCTCGGGGCCGGTGCGGGAAAGGTGCAGAAGTTCGGCCGGATCCCGGTCGACTTTCAGATACAGGGTTTCTACAACGTTGTGAAGCCCGAATTCGGGGCGGACTGGACGCTCCGGCTGCAGGTCAAGCCGATGATCCCGAAGTGACGCAGCGGAGGGGCGAGCAAGGGACCGCTTGAGTTGCGACTAGAGATGCGTCCGCAAGGCGCTCGCCGACCCGGTAGAGTTTAGAATCGCCCCGGTTCGAAGACTCGTGAGGGTCTTCTACGACCGAGCTGGCCCCATACGTGGCAGGGCGTCCTAAGGGCGCCCTTCTGCGTTGCTGGACGTCATGGTAGAATCCGTTTGCAGTGACCGGCGGGAAGGACCCGTCGGCGGCGTAGGGGCGGAGCGGTAAAGCAACCACGGCAGGGTACATCCATGACAACAGCAGTCGCATACGACTTTCTCAAGAAGCTGGGGATCCAGGACACGAACCCCGGCGGGTTCGGCGGCGAGTGGATCGGTTCGGGTCCGGATCTGGACGTCATTACTCCGATAGACGGCTCCCGCATCGCGACGGTCAAGCAGGTCACCGAAGACGAGTACGATGAGATCGTGGCGCGCGCGCATGCTGCGTTCCTGGAGTGGCGCAAGGTGCCCGGGCCGCGGCGCGGCGAGATCATACGCCTGCTGGGCAACCGGCTGCGCGAGTACAAGCACGAGCTGGGCCAGCTCGTTTCGCTGGAGATGGCCAAGATCCTGGCCGAGGGCGAGGGCGAGGTGCAGGAGATGATCGACATCTGCGACTTCGCCGTCGGGCTGTCGCGCCAGCTCTATGGGCTCACCATGCAGTCAGAGCGGCAGGATCACCGCATGTTCGAGCAGTGGCACCCGCTCGGCGTCGTGGGGGTGATCAGCGCCTTCAACTTCCCCGTGGCCGTGTGGAGCTGGAATACTGCGCTGGCCTCCGTCTGCGGTGACAGCGTGGTGTGGAAGCCCTCGAGCCAGACGCCGCTCACGGCCATCGCCTGCACCAGGATTGCCGAGCAGGTGTGCCGCGAGAACGACGTGGATCCGGCGATCTTATCGCTCACGATCGGGAAAGGATCCACGGTGGGCGACCGGCTGCTGCACGACACGCGCATCCCGCTGGTTTCCGCGACTGGCAGCTGCACCATGGGCTACCGCGTGGCGCAGGTGGTGGGCAAGCGGTTGGGCCGCACCATCCTCGAGCTGGGTGGCAACAACGCCATCATCGTCACGCCCAACGCCAACCTCGACATGGCACTGCGGGCGACGCTGTTCGGCGCAGTGGGCACCGCCGGACAACGTTGCACCTCGACGAGACGCATCATCGTGCACGAGTCGGTCAGGGAGGAGTTCGTACGGCGCCTGGTGAAAGCCTACGAGGGGATCGCCATCGGCAACCCGCTCGAGGAAGGCACGCTGATGGGACCGCTGGTCACCCGGGACGCCGTGCAGGACCTGCAGAATGCCATCGAGCGGGTCAAGAAAGAGGGGGGCGAGATCCTCTACGGCGGCGAAGCGCTCGACGGCCCCGACTACCCGGGCGGCCATTACGTGAAGCCGTGCATCGCCGCCGCCAAGAACGAGTACGACATCGTGCAGGAGGAGACCTTCGCACCGATCCTGTACATCATCGGCTACGGCAACAAGAAGTCTTCGCCGCAGCAGGCGGTCGACGAAATCGAAGACGCGATCGCGTTGCACAACGGCGTGCCGCAAGGGCTCTCATCGGCGATCTTCACCGACAGCGTGCGCGAGGCCGAGTACTTCCTGTCGCACCGCGGCTCCGACTGCGGCATCGCCAACGTGAACATCGGCACCAGCGGCGCGGAGATCGGCGGCGCGTTCGGTGGGGAGAAGGAGACCGGCGGCGGGCGCGAGTCGGGCTCCGACGCGTGGAAGGCCTACATGCGGCGGCAGACCAACACCGTGAACTGGAGCACCGAGCTGCCGCTGGCACAGGGGATCACGTTCGGGGACTGAGCGCCCGGCGCTCCCCGGTTTGTCAAGTCGTCGGCTGACCGCGCGTTCAATACGCACCTTGACGAACCGCGCCTTCGGCGACCGATTCCGGCTATGCCTCCTCGCCTCTCTCCCACGCAGCTGCTCCCGGTGTTGCAGCCGTGGG
>JBDGYO010000103.1:0-7765 GCA_039584015.1 Gemmatimonadota bacterium
GTGATTGCGGAGAGCAGTGTCGTCGGGGTAGAAGTCGCGAAAACCAGGCAGCGACTGGGTTTGCATCGAACCAATCTACCCGAGCGGAGGGAATCCGGGCAACCGGGCCATGGCATCGCCGACGGTGTGGAACGACCCCGCGACCACGACCGTCTCGGCCCCCTGTTGCACCTCTGCGAGCGCGCGATCGAAGTCCGGCTCGGCCGCTACGTTCGGGAAGCGCTCACGCACGGGCTCCAGGTCCCAGCACCGCTCCGCGGGTGCCGTGGGTGGGATCGTCGCCCACACGGCATCGACAACCTCTTCCAGCTGTGCCACCATCGCCGCCCAGTCCTTGTCCCGCATGATGCCGACCAGGGCGTGTCGCGGCCTTGGGGGTGCCAGCTCGCGCACGGTCGCTGCCAGCACCGCGGTGCCGGCCGGGTTGTGCGCGACATCCAGAATCCACTTGCCGCGGCGCTCGAACCGCCCAGGCAGGTGCGCGGCCGTGAAGCCGCGTCGCACACTCTCGTCGTCCGGGCGCAACCCTGGCGGAAGCTCGCGCAGCACGGCTTGCGCCACCGCCGCGTTGCGTCGCTGGTGCCCGCCAGCCAACCCGAGGGGTCCCTGGTACACCGCGCCCGGCGGTACGATGACCAGACGTGCTCCAGCTGCGGCCGCGTGCTGCGCGAGGACGTCGCACAACGCAGGGTCGGTCTCGCCCACCACAAACGGGGTCTCGGGCTTTGCGATGCCCGCCTTTTCGGCTGCGATCGCGCGCAGGGAGTCTCCCAGAAAGTCCGCGTGGTCCAGTGTCACGTGCGTGACCGCGCTGACCAGCGGGGCGAGCACGTTGGTGCTGTCCAGGCGCCCGCCCAACCCCACTTCCACGACGGCGACTTCGGCGCCCCGTGCTGCAAAGTCGGCGAACGCGATCGCCGTCGTCGCCTCGAAGAAGCTCGCCCCGGTGGCCTCCACATCCCCCCGCAGGACCTCCGTCCACTGAGCGAACGCCTCGGGGGTAATGGGACGATCCTCCACCACCATGCGCTCCCGCGCATCCACCAGGTGGGGCGAGGTATACAGCGCCGCGCGCGCGCCGTGCGCTCGCAGCGCCCGGTATACGAGCAGCGCCACGGACCCCTTGCCGTTCGTGCCCCCGATGTGGATCGCATGGAAGTGCTGCTCCGGGTGTCCCAGGCGCTCCAGCAGATCCCGGGTGGGACCCAGAGACCATTCCTTGCCGCCTGAGAGACGCGGAAAGAGGAAGCGGACGGCCTCCTCGTAGGTGAGCGTCAGGTCGCGGCCTCCGCCGCCTCAAGCCCCTGCATCATCCGCAGCAGTTGCGACACCGTCCCGCGCATCTGGTGCCGCGGCACCACGGCATCGACCATCCCCTTCTCGACCAGGAACTCCGCGGTCTGGAACCCGTCGGGAAGATCCTGCCCGATCGTCTGCTTGATGACCCGCGGCCCCGCAAAGCCGATCACGGCCCCTGGCTCCGCAATGTTGACGTCGCCCTGCATGGCGTAGGAGGCCGAGACGCCGCCCGTGGTCGGATTGGTGAGAATGGAGAGGTAGGGGATGCCCGCGCGACGCAGCTGCGCCATGAGGGCCGACGTCTTGGCCATCTGCATGAGGCTCAGAACGCCCTCCTGCATCCGGGCGCCGCCCGACGCCGACACCAGCACCAACGGGATCTTCCGTTCCAGGGAAAGGTCCGCGAGCCGCGCCACCTTCTCGCCCACCACCGAGCCCATCGAGCCACCCATGAACCCGAATTCCATGACGCCGAGACTGAGCGGCGCCGCCTCGATGGTGGCGTGGCCCGCGATCATCGCCTCGTGGATGCCGGTCTTGCGGTGCGCGCGCTCCAGCCGATCGGGATAGCCCTCGAACTCCAACGGGTCGGCAGAGCGCAGGTCGACGAACAGTTCCTCGAAGCTGCCCGGATCGGTGAGCAACTCGATGTAGCGCCGCGCCGTGACGCGGCGGTGAAATCCGCACTCCGGGCAGACCTGGAGGGCGCGGTGGAAATTCTCGCGGATATCGGTATGCCCGCACTTCTCGCATTTGTCCCACGTGTCGGCCGGAATCTCCAGGCGCTCACGCGAGGGGGTGCGGGACTTACGCTCTTTGCGGAACCAAGCCATCCGTCAATCTCGCCGGGGCATGCCTCACACGCTAGACCCGCCGGAACTCGCCCGTGATCTCGACGTACCCGGAGCGGCGCGATTCCCAGGCCACGCGCAACGCCAGGCCGACTCCCACGAGGCACGTAATCAAGAACGAGCCGCCGTAGGAGAAGAACGGCAGCGGGATGCCCACGATGGGCATGAGCCCGACGGTCATGCCGACGTTCACCAGCACGTGGGTGAGCAGCACGCCGCCAATGCCCACCGCAACCATCGAGGAGTAGGGATCGGTCGCGCGGCGCGCGATGCGAAGCAGCACCAGGAGAAGTGTGATGAAGAGACCCAGGATGACCAGCACACCCACGAACCCGAGTTCCTCTCCCGCCACGGAGAAGATGAAGTCGGTGTGCTGCTCGGGCAGGAACGCCAGCCGCTTCTGTGTTCCCTGCGTGAACCCTTTCCCGAAAATCCCGCCCGACCCGATTGCCACCTTGGACTGGATGATGTGCCACCCCGTGGCACGGGGGTCCACCTCGGGATTCAGGAAGGACAGCAAGCGGTTCTGCTGGTACGGGGCCAGCCGCTGCCACAGCTCCAGCGCCATCACGCCCATGGCCACGTTGATGAGCCAAATGACGAGTCCCTCCAGTACGTATGGGCGCACCCACAGCAGCAGCAGCGTGAGCACCACGATCCACGCCCCCCACGAGACCGTCGAGAAAGCAAGCAACAGGCTGATGAGCGGTGAGGCGAGCAGCAACAGCAGGCGCGGCTTCACCCCGACCCAATACAGCACGGCAAAGAGAAACCCCAGGAAGACCATCGCACTGCCGAGGTCCGGCTGGACCCCCACCAGGAGAAACGGGACACCCACGATGACCAGTGCGGGCATCAACTCGCTCAGCGTGGTCGGGGGATCACGCCGGGTGCTGTAGTGGCGCGCCAGCATGAGGATGGTGGCGAGCTTTGCCAGCTCCGCCGGTTGGCCCACCCGCACGCCGCCTATTGCGAGCCACGAGTTGGCCCCTGCCGCAGTTCCGGCCCCCACGCCGAAGAACAACACCAACACGAGGAGCGAGATCGCGAACCCATAGAAGAACGGCGTCGCCCAATCCAGGATTCTCGGCGACACCCGGAACGCGACGAGCGCGAGCACGCTGCCTAGGCCCAGCCAGACCAACTGGCGCTTCCAGATGTCGGCCACCGGCGACGGGAAGTCCGTCTGCCCCGCGGAGTACAGGGTCAGGAACCCGAGCACCAGGAGGAGCCCGGTCACCCCCAGCAGGGGCTTATCGAGGCCGCGTTGTCCCACCACGGAGCAGCGACGTGTCGGGAAGGATTGGCACCGGCTCTGGGGCAGAGTCGGCAGGCATCTCGAGACTCCAGATCGGGCCGGTGGGGACCGCGTCGGGACCGAGCAGGTGGCGCGCGATGATGCGCGTGACCATGGGCGCCACCGACGAGCCGTGCTCGGCGAATTCCACGATCGCGCCCACGACTACCTCCGGATCCTCCACCGGGGCAAACGCGATGAACCAGCCGTGATCGAGGCCCTGCGGGTTCTGCGCCGTGCCGGTCTTGCCGGCGATGTGGAGATCGGCGATCTGCGCCCCCGCTGCCGTGCCGCGGTCCACCACGGCGACGAGCGCTTCGCGCAGGCCGTCGAGCGCCGGCTCCTCGAGACCGAGGGCACGCAGCTCTCCCCGGCCCCTCTCCACCAACCGCGGCCTGGGCGCCACGCCCCGCCGGTTCGCCAGCATGGAGTAGAACAGCATCATGTTGACGAGCGTCTGAGCGTTCTCTCCCTGCCCGATCGCCAGGTTCAGCGTGACCGCGTTGGTCCATCCGCGGGGTCCGTAAAGCTGGTTGTAGTACTCGGTCGAGGGCGGAAACTGGGGGCGGTACTCGTTGGGGAGGTCGATACCCGATCGCTCGCGGAACCCCAACGCCACAGCATCGTGCAGCAAGTTCGTGAGCCCCAGCGTCAAGCCGAGCTGGTAGAAGAAGACATCGCAGGAGTGCTGGATCGCCTCGAACAGCGTCAGATGCCCGTGCCCGTCGGTGCGCCAGCACCGGAAGTAGCGGTTGTAGTACCGCATCCCTCCCTCGCACGGCATGGCCATCTTGCTGTCCATTGTGACGAGGCCGCGCTCGAGCGCCATCGCCGCCACGGCGAGCTTCCACGGCGAGGCCGGCGCGTACCGCGCCTGTGTGGCGCGGTTGAACAGGGGAAACTCCTCGGACCCCGCCAACTGCTGCCACTCCTCGGGATCGTACCCGCCGATGAAGGCGTTCGGGTCGTAACCTGGTGCCGAGTACAGCGCCAGGATCTCACCCTGCGTCGGCTCCATCGCGATGACCGCCCCGCGCCGCCCGGCCGGGAACAGGTCAGCGATGTACTGCTGCAGCTCGATGTCGATCGTGCTGCGGACGGTTTGCCCCGGCTCGGGCAGCAGCACCTCGACCTCGTCCGCCTCCCGCACCGTGCGCCCCAGGGCATCCACCTCCACGAACCGCACTCCGTCGTGGCCACGCAGCAGCTCGTCGTACACCTGCTCCAGTCCATCCCGCCCCACGAGGGTCCCACCGCGTGCGTTGCGGTACTGGGGCGTCTGGAGCTCGTCCTCGGTGATCTCCCCGACGTACCCCGCGAGGTGCGCGGTAACCTCTCCGTAGGGATAGCGCCGCTTCGGATCGCTCCGAATCACCAGACCCGGATTCCACGCACGCTGCTCCTCCAGGGCCGAGACGGCTTCGAACGGGGCGTCCCGCAGCACGATGACCGGCTCGGTCGGAGCACGCAGGTAGCGCCGCTGGATGCCGTCCACCTGGGCCGAATCGAGTGGCAGGAGGGTCGACACGCGTTCCAGTTCTGCCATCAGGGAATCGACCGACGAGGCAAGCAGCGCGATCGAGTAGCCCGGAACGTTGTCTGCGAGCACCACGCCATGCCGATCGGTCAGCAGTCCGCGAGGCGCCGGCAGGGTGACGGGACGCAGCCGGTTCTCCTGCGCCTGGACCTCGTAGCGGTCCGAGCTCAGCACTTGTACTCGGAAGAAGGAGAAGGCCAGCACCGCGAACACCACGACGGTCACTGCCCGCACCGCCGTGGCCCGGTGGGTCAGCTCGTACGGATTCTGCCAGGTCACTGCGCAATCCTAATCGGGAGCCAGCGGCGGAACAGCATGAGCACGACGACACCGACCAAGGCCGTCGTGAGGGCCTTGATGGGCGACCAGAAGAACAGCTGCCACACCATTGCCGACTGATCCATGTGACGTCCCGCCACCAGCACGAGCAGATCCCGCAGCCACGAACCCAGGAAGAAGAACCCGGCGTTCACGACCAGGTTCTCGGCGAAGAAGATGGCCTTCCCCCATGCCGCCAGGTACCCCACCGCCGTGTGGGCCAGCATGCCGGCGCCGAACGCCACGGGCGTGAGCGAGTCCACGACGAGACCGACCAGGAAGCCGGCGACCGCGGCCTGGCCCGGCTGGGCGCGAATCGCGTACACCAGCAGCGCGAGCAGGAGGAGGTCGGGACTGCTGCGGAAATCTCCCAGGAAGGGGCGCAGCGCGAAGTGCAGCACGGCCAGGAGAAGCAGCACGACGGCGAGGCGATACTGCTCACGGCGTCGACTCATCGGGCGTACTCGGCGAACGCCTCACGCAAGTCGATGGCCGGCCCGGTCAACACCACCACATGCGACACGGCGGCGGGATGGACCGCCGGCTGGACGACGTACGTACGGGACCACCCTTCCCGCTCCTCACCCACGGCCACGATATGCCCGATCGGGATACCTCGCGGATACACGCCGCGCTCGCCCCCCAGTCCCGACGTGTAGATGACCGTCCCGATCGGCACGCGCTCCTGGTACGGCACCCCGGACAGCTCGAGCATCATGGTGTTGGGTCCCTCCGCCCTGCGCGGCGCCACGATACCGAACACCGAGCCATCGAGCGTCATGGCGCTCACACGGAAGTCGGTATGCGTCCACAACAGGGCGACCGACGATCGGCGGGTGACGCTGTGCACCACCCCCACGAGTCCCCCGGCCACCAGCACCGGCGCCCGCGCGACCACTCCCTCATCGCTCCCCGCGGACAGCACGACCATCAGTCCACTGTTGGCACCCGATTGGTGTAGCACCTCCGCCGCCACGTGGCGCACCGGGAGCCTGGCGCTGAGCTGCAGGATCTCCCGCAGCCGGTCGTTCTCCTCCTGTAGCGCATGTGCGGCGAAGGCGCTCACCAGCGCCGAGTCACGCAGTACGGAGATCGCGGCAACCCGGCTGCGCGACTCCTTCACCAGCTCCGCCTGGTGTTGCACGGCGAGGAACGGGACGAGGGCCGTACTGCTGACGGCGCGCGACACGGTATCCTGCACCGCCGGGGGAGCCACCCGGGCGGCGACGGAGAGCAGCAGGCAGACGAGGAAGGCGAGCGTATCGCGGCGCGACGAGAACCGGTCGGGCGCGAAGGTCACGGCAGGCTAGGTGGTGAGCACTGAACGGTACTTCTGCGGGTCCTCGAGGATGCGCCCCGTGCCGCGCACGACACAGGTGAGCGGGTCCTCGTCCACCCGCACCGGCAGCGCCGTTTCCTGCGAGAGCAGCACGTCCACCCCACGAATGAGAGAGCCGCCACCCGCCATGACGATGCCGCGGTCCACGATGTCGCTGGCCAGCTCGGGGGGGGTGATCTCCAGCGACCGCCGCACCGCATCGATGATCTGCTGGATCGGCTCCTGCATCGCTTCGCGGATCTCGCTGGAGTGGACCCGCACGACCTTGGGGATGCCCGATACGAGATCGCGGCCCTTGGCCTCCATCTCCTTCTCTTCCTTCATCGGGACCGCGCTGCCGATCTGGATCTTGATCGCCTCGGCCGTGGGCTCGCCGATCAGCAGGTTGTAGTTCTTCCGCATGAACTGGACGATGGACTGGTCCATCTCGTCCCCGCCCGTGCGGATGGAGGTGTCGCTCACGATGCCCGACAGGGCGATCACCGCGATCTCGGTCGTGCCTCCGCCGACGTCGATCGCCATGTTGCCCGTGGGCGTCTCCACCGGGAGTCCCACGCCGATGGCCGCGGCCATCGGCTCGGCCACCATGTAGACTTCCTTGGCGCCCGCCGAGTGCGCGCTGTCACGCACCGCGCGGCGCTCCACCTCGGTGATGCCGCTGGGCACGCACACCACGACGAGCGGCTTCACGCGGAAGAAGTGCTTCTGAATGATGGTGGACAGGAAGTACCGCAGCATCTTCTCCGTCACGTCGAAGTCCGCGATCACCCCGTCCTTGAGCGGACGCACCGCCACCACTCCCTCCGGCGTGCGCCCCAGCATGCGCTTGGCCTCGAGCCCGATGCCCTTGACCTTGCCGGTCGCCTTCTCCACAGACACCACCGAGGGCTCGTTCAGGACGATGCCCTGGCCGCGGACGTAGATCAGCGTGTTCGACGTTCCGAGATCGACCGCGATCTCATTCGCCGGCAAGAAGTTGCCTAGACGGATTTTGCCCCAGCGCATTGGCTTCGGTTCGGGTAGAGATGAAAGGGGGGCGCCGTGCAGGATCGCCCCCAACGAATCGGGCGCCCTAACATAATCGCCCCCCTAAGTTATGACAACCTGCGGACTTACCGCTCAGA
>JBDGYO010000104.1:0-7729 GCA_039584015.1 Gemmatimonadota bacterium
GATACCCGTAACGTGCTCAACAGGAAGGCCGAGTCATGAAGGTTGCGGTGGTCGGCACGGGGTATGTCGGTTTGGTGGTCGGTGCCTGTCTCGCCGAGACGGGTAACGATGTAATCTGCGCCGACGTAGACAAGGGGAAGGTCGCAGCGCTCAAGAAGGGCAAGATCCCCATTTACGAGCCCGGGCTCGAGCCGCTCGTGGTGACCAACCAGGCTGAAGGCCGGCTCGGCTTCACCACCGACGTCGGGGCGGCGGTCGAGACGGCTGAGGTGGTGTTCATTGCCGTGGGCACGCCGCCCTATGAGGACGGGTCGGCGGACCTGCAGCATGTGCTTGACGTAGCGCACACCATCGGCGAGCACATGAACGGGCCCAAGGTCGTGATCACGAAGAGCACGGTGCCTGTGGGGACGGCGTGCAAGGTCCGTGAGGCCATCGCCGAGCGAACCTCCGAGGAGTTCCATGTGTGTTCCAACCCGGAGTTCCTCAAGGAAGGGGCGGCGGTGGGCGATTTCATGAAGCCGGACCGCGTCGTGGTGGGAGTGGACTCGGACGAGGCCGCGGAGGTCGTGGGGCAACTCTACGCGCCATTCGTGCGCACCGGCAATCCCATCATGTTCATGGACATCCCCTCGGCCGAGCTAACCAAGTACGCGGCCAACGCGATGCTTGCGACGCGCATCTCCTTCATGAACCAGATCGCGGAGTTGTGCGAGAAGGTCGGCGCCGACGTGAGCCGAGTCCGCAAGGGCATCGGTAGCGACGCGCGGATTGGGTCTGCATTTCTGTTCCCCGGACCGGGATATGGGGGCTCGTGCTTCCCCAAGGATGTCAAGGCGCTCATCAGGACGGGTGACGACAACGGGGTGGGGCTCGAAATCCTCAAGGCTGTCGAAGAGGTGAACGCTCATCAGAAGCAGAAGTTGCCGGCGAAGCTCACGAAGGCATTGGGTGGAAATCTGAAGGGAAGTACGATTGCGGTGTGGGGGTTGGCGTTCAAGGCGCAGACCGACGATATGCGCGAGAGTCCGTCGATCGAGCTCATCGAGGCCGTCCTCGCCGCGGGTGGGGAAGTGCGCGCGCACGATCCCGAGGCGAACGGCACGGCACGGGCCGTGTTCGGCAAGCGGATCGAGTACGTCGACCGCATGTACGATGCGCTCGAGGGGGCCGACGCCCTCGTGATCGTGACAGAGTGGATGGAGTTCCGGAACCCGGACTTCGACCGGATGAAGGACGTCCTGAGGCAGCCGGTAATCGTGGACGGGCGCAACCTGTACGATCCGAGGAAGATGAAGAAGCTGGGGTTCACCTACGTGAGCCTGGGGAGGAACGCGGTCTGATGCGGATCGTCGTAACGGGTGCCGCAGGGTTCTTGGGGTCGCACCTGACGGATCGGTTGATTGATGACGGGCACGAGGTCGTGGGACTGGACAACCTGATCACGGGCTCGCTCGACAACGTTGCGCACCTGGGCGGCAACGCCGCGTTCACCTTTGTCGAGCACGATGTGAGCACCTACATCGAGGTGGAGGGTCCAGTCGAGGCCGTATTCCACTTCGCATCGCCGGCGAGCCCCATCGACTACCTGCAGCTTCCCATCCAGACGCTCAAGGTCGGTTCCCTCGGTACCCATAACTCGCTCGGCTTGGCCATGGCGAAGGGGGCGACGTTTTTCCTCGCGAGCACGTCGGAGGTCTACGGCGATCCGCAAGTGCATCCGCAGCCCGAGTCGTACTGGGGCCACGTGAACCCGATTGGTCCCCGTGGGGTGTACGACGAGGCCAAGCGATTCGCCGAGGCGATGACGATGGCCTACCACCGCTATCACGGCCTCGACACGCGTATGGTGCGCATCTTCAACACGTACGGTCCGCGTATGCGGGCGCACGACGGCCGCGTGGTGTCCAACTTCATCGTGCAGGCGCTGCAGGGTGAGCCGATCACGGTCTACGGGGACGGCACACAGAGCCGGTCGTTCTGCTACGTGGATGACGAGATCGAGGGCATCGTACGGCTGTTCGAGCGGGGCGACGCCGAGCCCACCAACGTGGGGAACCCCCACGAGTTCACGGTCAGCGAGCTCGCCGAGAAGGTCTTGCAGCTCACCGGATCGAAGTCGAAGCTCGTGCTCGAGCCGCTCCCGACCGACGACCCCAAGGTGCGCCAGCCCGACATCACCAAGGCGAAGGGGCAACTGGGATGGGAGCCGACCGTGACGCTGGAGGAAGGCCTCTTACGCACCATCGAGCATTTCCGCGGGGTGCTGGGATAATGAGCGAGCGCGTGCTCGTGACCGGGGCCGTTGGGTTCATCGGGGGTCATGCCTGTCGGGCGCTGCTGCAGTCGCAGCACGAGGTGGTGGGCCTCGACAACTTCGACCCGTTCTATGACAGGAGTATCAAGGAAGCTGCCCTGGCGGAGTTGCAGGAGGAGAAGGGGTTCTCGTTTGTCGAGGGGGATATCCGTGACGAGTCACTTGTCCCCAAGCTGCTCGACGGGGTGGACGTCGTGCTGCACCTGGCTGCGCGGGCCGGCGTGCGGCCGTCGATAGAGGATCCGGGACTGTACAGCTCCGTCAACGTGGAAGGCACCGCCCGACTGCTGGAAGCATGTCGGAACCGGGGCGTGCGGCGTTTCGTCTTCGGGTCGTCATCGTCTGTGTATGGTGATGCGACCGAAGCCCCGTTCCGAGAGGATGCCCCGGCCCTCGACCCGGTCTCGCCCTATGCGGCCACGAAGCGGGCGGGCGAGCTTCTCTGTCGGGTGTTTCACCACCTGTACGGCCTGCGGATCGCGTCGTTGCGGTTCTTCACGGTGTATGGCGCACGGCAGCGACCGGACCTGGCCATCCATCGGTTCACGCGTCTGCTGACGGCTGGACAGCCGATACAGCAGTTTGGCGACGGGTCGAGTGAACGGGACTACACCCACGTAGACGATATCTTGAAGGGTGTGTTGGGAGCGGTTCGTTGGACCGCACCGGATGAGCCGGCTCACGAGGTGTTCAACCTCGGGGAGTCGAGGACCATCCGATTGGACTACCTCATTCGGCTGATCGCCGAAGCGCTCGGTGTCGAAGCGAAGATCGAGTATCTGCCGATGCAACCCGGAGACGTGAAGCGCACCCACGCCGACATTTCGAAGGCTCGGGCAGTCCTGGGGTACGACCCCCAGTTCGCCATCGAAGACGGCATCGCCCAGTTCGTGACCTGGTACGAGGACACCTATGGATTTGAGTCCCACGCAACAGCTTGAGCGCGCGCGGGAGCGGTTCGAGCTCGGCGACTACTACGGCGTGCTCTACCTACTCCATGAGCTGGTCGAGAGCGGCAAGGCGTTTGCCGACGCGCACCACTTGCTCGGCCTGTCGTACTACATGGTCAACCGGCCGGAGGAGGCCATGGCCTCGCTCGACAAGGCGGTGGAGCTCAACCCCAATTACGTGGAAGCGAACATCCACCGGGGCATTCTGTTGGCCGAGATGGGTCGCGGCGACGAAGCGGAGGCATCCTTCGCCGCGGCGCGCGCGAGTGGGGCGGAGGACCGGGGCGGCGTGGCGGCGCACTATGCGGCCAAGCTGGCCAACCTGCACGCGGAGGTCGGCGAGGCGTATGCGGAGGCCGGCAAGCTGGGGCTCGCCGTGGAGCAGTACGAGCGAGCGCTCGAGTTGGGGCCCGCGTTCCACGACCTGCGCTACCGTCTGGGACGGCTGTTGCTCGACGCGCGGCGCACGCTCGAAGCACGCGAGCAGTTGGAGCAGGTCGTCCAGGCCCGACCGCAAGCGGTGGACGCGCACGCCGCCTACGGACTCGCCTGCTATCTGTCAGGCGACGCCGGCACGGCTCGACGGGTATGGGAGGGGATGCGCGAGAGCCATCCCCACGACGTGCGGATAAAGGCGTACCTGGCGATGCTCGACCGCGCGGCGGGGCAATAGCCTGATCATGTGGGGTCGACTCCGGACGCTGCTCCCGGCTGTGCTACTCGCCGGTTGCGTCGGCGCTGCCGCCCAGCACGAGCGCCTCGCCGACGAGGCCTATGCCGAGCGGCGCTTCGGCGATGCGTTGGTGGAGTATCGCCTCGCCATGTCGGCCGGCGACCGCAGTCCCGACCTGCGGGCTAAGGCGGGGGCAGCGGCGCTCCACGCCGGCGAGCTGACCGCCGCGGCGCAGGAGTATGTGGCGCTGGGCACCGAGGGTGGTGACGACCGCCGGCAGGAGGCGGCCGACGGGCTCGTCCTGGTGGCCAATGCCGCGATCGGGGTGGGGGATCAACAGGCCCTCGCGGCGGCGCTCGATGGGCTCCAGAGTGTGGCGCCCAATCGCGCCCTGGGCTCGTTCGCCCAGCAGCTGGCGGGTTCCATGGGGAGTGCGCCGCGCACCCCTGAGGAGCTGGCCGTGCTCACCTACGCGGCGGCGGCGGCGCCGGACGCCGGCACGCTTGACTCCCTGGTTTACGTGTACGGGGTTGCGTTGCGTCGGTTGGGACGCTGCGAGGATGCCTCGGTGGCGTTCGAGAGCCTGCTCCGGCGCCAGCGGGATGCCGCGATGACGCGCGGAGCGCGCGACGGCCTGGTCCTGTGCGCCTTGCAGATCGGCCGGCGCGCCCTCGACGAGGGACAGCCGACGCTGGCCGAGGGGTGGTTCAGCAAGGCGGCCACGCGGGGCGGTGACACCCCCGGCGCCCGCGTGGCGTACATCGGGCTGGGGGATGTGCGCTTCGCGCTGGGCGACCTCATGGGGGCGATCGAAGCCTACGAGCAGGCGCGCGCCGGGCTCTTCCCGGGCGACTCGATCTACGCCATCGCCTCCGGGCGTCTCAACCTGATGACGCGGCCGGAGTTCGAGTAGCAGCGGGTCCGCCGCCCATGCCGATCGGAACCGAGAGGAGTCACAGGGTACTACCGCACGTGCCGTTTCGTCATGCCATCATCGCTGCAGTGGTGCTCGCCGCCGCGGCCTGCGCCAAGCGGCCGATCGATACGACGGCTTATCCCGATCCGCAGGTGCTGTTCGACTCGGCGCTCGTGGCGTACCGGGCGGGTGACTGCGGCTGGGCGCGGGACGCGTTCGCGCGGCTCACCTTCGAGCTGGAGGTGCGCGACCCGCGGCAGCCCGAGGCGCGGTACTACGTGGGCGAGTGCATGCTGCGCAAGGGGGAGCGGCTCGAGGCATCGCGCCAGTTCCGACGGCTCGCGGAGGAGTACCCGCGGCATGAGCTGGCGCCGGACGCGCTACTGCGGTCCGGCGACGCCTATGGCTCCCTGTGGAACACTCCCGATCTGGACCCCACGTACGGCGATGCGGCCCTCGCCACCTACCGGGAGCTGATCGCGCGGTATCCCGCCAGCCCTGCGGCCGACCGGGCCCACCTCCGCATGGCCGAGATCGAGGAGCTGTTTGCCGAGAAGGAGTTCAAGAGCGGGGTGTTCTACATTCGCCTCGGAGCCTACGACTCGGCGATCATATACTTCAAGGACGTGGTGGCCAACTACCCGCGCAGCAGCTACGCGTCCAGGTCGGTGATGGAGCTGATCAAGGCGTACGGCAGGATCGGGTACGTCGAGGAGAAGCGGGAGATGTGCCAGTACCTGTGGCAGTACTATCCGGAGGTCGAGGGGGCGCAGCGGGCCTGTCCGGAGCAGTTTGCCACTCCCTGACCGCCCCATGCGCCGCGGCATCTTCGGCGGCTCGTTCGATCCGGTTCACCTCGGCCATCTCATCGTGGCGAGCGCGGCGGCCGATGCCCTCGCACTCGACCGCGTGCACTTCGTTCTCACCCACGTGCAGCCCTTCAAGGCGGACCGGCAACACGCGTCTCCGGCCGATCGGCTCGCCATGCTGCGCGCGGCCCTGGCGCACGACGAGCGGTTTGTGCTGGACACGCGGGAGATCGACCGCGAGGGGATCTCATACACGGTGGATACGTTGCGGGCCTTCGCGGCTGAGTTCCCTGGGGATGGGTTATCTTTATTGGTTGGTGCGGACGCGGCGCGCGATCTCCCCGAGTGGCGCGAGGCGAACACGATCCCGCAGCTGGCCGACGTGGTGGTCCTGACACGCCCGGGGGAGGCACTCCCACGGCATGCGTTGGCCGGCCGGACGCTGAGTGTGCCGGCGGTGGACGTGTCCGCGACCCAGGTCCGGGAGCGGGCGCGGCGGGGAGAGCCGCTGGACGAGCTCGTCCCGGCCGCCGTCGCGCAGTACATCGCGTCGCACCGGCTCTACCGTACAGGAGACTGATGCTCAAGACGCTGGTCACGAAGGTCATCGGTTCCCACTTCGAGCGCGAGCTCAAGCGGATCCAGCCCGTCATCGACGCCGTCAAGGAGCACGAGGGGCGCCTTGGCTCGCTGTCCGACGAGCAGATCCAGGGGCAGACCGAGAAGCTGCGGGGCGTTCTGCAGGAGCGGCTCGGAGCGTTACGCAGCAAGCTCGCCGAGAAGAAGCAGGCGCGGCACGAGTGTGCCGATCCCGACGAGCGTGACCAGCTCAATGCCGAGGTGGACGACCTCGAGCAGGAATTGAAGAAGCAGACGGCCAAGGCGTTGAACGACATTCTTCCGGAGGCGTTCGCCACCGTGCGGGAAGCGTGTCGTCGGCTGATGGGCAGCAAGCTGGTGGTCACCGCGCACGAGCTGGAGTGGGACATGGTGCCGTTCGAGGTCCAGCTCATCGGCGGGCTCGTGCTGCATCAGGGGAAGATCGCGGAGATGGCCACCGGGGAAGGCAAGACGCTCGTGGCCACCTTGCCGCTCTACTTGAACGCGCTGCCCGGCCACGGTGCCCATCTCGTCACCGTCAACAACTACCTGGCACGGCGCGACTCGCAGTGGATGGGCCACGTCTACAAGTGGCTCGGGCTCACCGTGGGCTGCCTCGACGACACCGAGCCGTCGAGCCCGGAGCGGCGGGCGGCGTACGAGTGCGACATCACCTACGGTACCAACAACGAGTTCGGCTTCGACTACCTGCGGGACAACATGGTGTTCTCGCTGGAGCAGCGGGTCCAGCGACCGCACACCTACGCCATCATCGACGAGGTGGACTCCATCCTGGTCGACGAGGCCCGCACCCCGCTGATCATCTCCGGCCCGGTGGGTAACGAATCGGACCGCAACTACGCCCGGTTCAACGCCCAGGTCGTGAACCTGGTGCGCAAGCAGACGGCGATCGTGAACCAGATCCTGGCCGAGGCCGAGAAACGGATGGACGGAAACGGCGGCGAGCCGGATTACGACGCCGGCGTCAAGCTGTTCCAGGCGCAGCTCGGCATGCCCAAGAACAAGCGGCTCATGAAGTACCTGCAGGAGGCCAACGTCAAGCAGCTGGTGCAAAAGGTGGAGCTCGATCGGGTGGCCGACCGGAAGCTGCCCGCGGCCCAGCGGCGCCTGCAGCACGTGGAGGATGAGCTGTTCTTCGTGCTGGACGAGCGGGGCCACGCGGTCCACCTCACCGACAGGGGCGTCGAGCTGATGAGTCCCGACGACCCCGACCTCTTCGTGGTGCCGGACATTTCCGAGGAGTTCGGGCGCATCGATCACGACGACACCCTCTCGACCGAGCAGAAGCTGGAGCAACGGCGGAAGCTCGAGGCGGACTACGCCGCGAAGAGCGAGAAGCTCCACATCATTCACAAGCTGCTCCAGGCGCACGCGCTGTACGAGAAGGACGTGGAGTACGTGGTGCAGGAGGGCCAGGTGTACATCGTGGACGAGTTCACCGGC
>JBDGYO010000524.1:0-2564 GCA_039584015.1 Gemmatimonadota bacterium
CGCGCAGATCTCCACGTGGATGTCGGCCAGGGTCGAGCGCGTCTCGAACGTGTTGCCGCAGGCGCACTGCACGACCGCGCGCTGATAGGTGGGATGGATATCCGCTTTCACCTAGAACTCTCCCTACGTATGAAACGGTACAACAGTCTGGTCCGAAGAGGCGGAAATATAAACGTGGCACGGACTTGGGGGCAAGCGGCCCCACAGAATTCGATTGACAGGCTCCCGGCTGGAACGTAAGCTAGGCCTGTTTATGAGCGAAGACTCACGTAAGGACGCGTCCCTCTCGGTGGCCGAGCGGCTCCGCAACATCCCGCTCTTCACACAGCTCACCGAGGAGGAGGTCACGCGCATCACCGACGTGGCCCGGGAGCGCACCTACCCCAAGAACAGCGTCATCCTGTTCGAGGACGACCCGGGCGACGCCCTCTACGTGGTGCTCAACGGCGAGGTGAAGGTGGTGCTGATCGGCGAGGACGGCCGCGAGGTCATCCTCTCGATCCTGCGCTCGGGCGACTTCTTCGGGGAGATGTCGCTGATCGACGATCAGCCGCGCTCAGCGCACGTGATCGCCACCGAGGACTCCAATCTGCTGGTGCTCAGGCGGGACGAGTTCCGGCTGTGCTTGGAGCAGGCGCCCCGCATCGCCGTGGGGCTGCTGCAGGCGCTCTCGCGCCGCCTGCGCCGCGCCGACGACAAGATCGGTGGGCTGGTGCTACTCGACGTGAACGGGCGGGTGGCACGGATCCTGGTGGAGCTGGCTGACGAGCACGACGGGACGCACGTCCCGCGCAAGATCACCCACCACATGCTGGCCCAGATGATCGGGTCGAGCCGCGAGACAGTCTCGCGCACGATCCGGGACCTGGGAGAGCGGGGCCTCATCGAGGTCTCCCGGAAGGACATCACCATCCGCGACCGCCCGGGTCTCGAGGAGCTAGCCGGACTCTAGTGAGCCATGTCACGGGACCGACGTGACTGCGCGCCTTGTGTGACCGTTGCCGCCGCCGGTACGTTCGCCGGGATGGTGACTGAACCGGTCGCATGGCGCACACGGTAACGATCTGGGGCGCACGGGGGTCGATTCCCACCCCCGGAGCGTTGACCACCCGGTACGGGGGCAACACACCCTGTGTCGCCGTGGAGCACAGCGGCGACGCGGGCGACCGGCTGGTCATCCTGGACGCGGGCACCGGCATCCGGCTCCTGGGACAGGAGCTGGTGGAGCGCGGCAACGGCCCGCTGCAGCTGGACCTGCTTCTGAGCCATACCCACTGGGACCACATCCAGGGCATCCCGTTCTTCGCACCGTTCTTCGACGACGGGAACGAGGTGCGGGTATGGGGGTCCAAGCAGGGAGACGTGGATCTCGACGTGATCCTGCGTCAGCAGATGCACCCGGTCGTGTTCCCGGTGCCGCTCGACGAGGTCGCCGCGGAGCTGTTCGTGGAGCACGTGGAGCCGGGCACGTTCGAGATCGACGGCTTTGCAGTGGACGCGATTCGGCTGCGTCACCCCGGCAACACCCTGGGGTATCGGCTGACGCCGATGGGGGGCGGGACCAGCATGGCCTACGTCACCGACAACGAGCTCGGATCGGGTGGAGATTATGACGTCGGGCCGAGGTGGCGCCGCAAGCTGGTGCAGTTCCTGGAGGGCGTGGACGTGCTGATCCACGACGCGATGTACGCGCCCGACGATCTCGACCGGCACCGCGGCTGGGGACATTCGTCGTATGCCGAGGCAGTGGCCCTCGCCGCCGAGGCACGCGTCGGCCGGCTGGTGCTGTTCCACCACCGACCGGAGCACGACGATGCAGCCATGGACAACATGGTCGAGGCGGCACAAACGGCGGCGGAGGAGTCGGGGCAGACCTTCGAGGTGATCGCCGCTACCGAAGGGATGCAGCTCACCCTCTGAGGATGGAGGAGGTACGCATGCGCTGCCTTCGAGGACGGCGGGTCCTATGGCCAGGACGCGGAGGACTTCGAGGCACTCACCGTGGGGATGCAGCAGCTGCTGATCACGGAGTTCGCCATCAATGACGCCCTGCGGGTCGTGGAGCGCGGTCGCATCAACGACCTCCTTGCCGAGATGGAACTGGGCGCCTCGGGCACCGTGGATGCCGGCACGGCAGCCCATGTCGGCAAGCTCGTGGGCGCGAAGTACATGGTGTTCGGGAGCTTCATCGACTGGTACGGCGACTTCCGTGTGAACGCGCGGATCGTCAACGTGGAGACGGGCGAGATCGTGAAGGTGGAGCGGGGCCGCGAGATCCCCATGGTCGTGGACCTGGCGAACAACATCACCCAGGGCCTCGACCTCCCGGTGCTCTCGGAGCAGGCGTTCGAGGGCCGCCGCAACCGCTCCGAGGACATCCCGCAGGAGGCTCTGAGGCTCTACAGCAAGGCCCTGCTGTACCAGGACCGCGGCGACACCGAGCGAGCCGCGGAACTGTTCAGCCAGGTGACCCGGGACTTCCCTGAGTACACGGAAGCCCAGGAGGCCTTGAGACAGCTCCAGCAGGGGTAGTAACATAGGCGCGTGACGGCGCCAGTCGCAGC
>JBDGYO010000105.1:0-7696 GCA_039584015.1 Gemmatimonadota bacterium
ATCTCTCCCTTGGCTACGTGGCGGCTCTGTTCGATGGCGCAGCTCCAGGGCCGTTGGCGTACGCGGGCTATCGCAGTGCGGCGTTCGATGCGGCGATCGCCGCGGTGCGCGCGGCCGAGTCGGAGACTGAGCTGGGCGATGCGTGGCGCGAGGCACAGCGCGTGCTGGCAGGCGATCGACCGACCACCTGGCTGTACCATGCGCGCGGCCTCCAGGGCGCCAGCCGACGCATCGATGCGGCGCCTACCGATCTGCGGGGGGAGCTCGCCGGCCTTGCCCAATGGACCTTTGGGACCGAGGGGGGCCACCCGTGAGCGTACACACCCGCGCGCCACTGCGCGTGGACTTTGCGGGAGGGTGGACCGACGTGCCGACGTTCGCCGACGCGGAGGGAGGGGCCGTGGTGAACGCCGCCATCGACCTTCACGTGCACGTGGATTTCCTGTTGCCGGGGAAGGGTGCCCAGACTCAGCGCATCACGCTGCACGCGGAGGACCTGAAGGAGCATGTCACGATCCAGTCGTCGGGTGCCATCGCGTACGACGGCCAGCTCGATCTCCACAAGGCGGCCCTGAACATGCTCCCCGTCACCGGCGGCATCGAGGTCTTGTCTCGCTCCGATGCGCCGAGCGGCTCCGGACTCGGGGCCTCGGGGGCGCTCGACGTCGCCCTGCTCGCGGGACTCGCCCGGTGCCGCGAGGAGCCCTACGATGCCGATGAGCTGGCGGAGATCGGGTTCCAGCTCGAGACGCAGGAGCTGGGACTCCTGGGGGGTCGGCAGGACCAGTACGCCGCCGCCATGGGCGGGTTCCACGAGTTCGGCTTCACGGGGGACACCGTGCAGGTACATCCGCTGGCGGTGAGCGAAGAAGCGGCGCGGGACCTCGAGCAGCATCTCGTGTTGGCGTACACGGGCCACTCGCACTTCTCGTCGGCGACGCATGCCAGGGTATGGCAGGCATACGGTGAGGGCGACGGGGAGGTGACCGACGCGCTGCACCGCATACGGGGACTCGCAGGCTCGGCCGCGGAAGCGATCGAACGAGGCGACTGGCACGGCCTCGCCGGCGTTATTGCCGACAACTGGGAGCAGCAGCAGCGGCTCGACTCCACCATCGCGACGCCGAAGAGCAAAGCCATCGAGCGAGCGGCGTTGGATGCCGGGGCATGGGGGGGCAAGGCGACGGGCGCGGGTGCGGGGGGGTGCATGATGCTGCTCACTCCCCCGGCGCAGCGTGAGGCCGTGGTGGCCGCCGTCGAACGAGCCGGCGCTCGCGTGCTGCCTGCCGGGTTCGCGCGCGAGGGGGTGGCGGCGTGGGAGCAGGGGGATGCTGCTCCGCTCACCTGAGGACGTCGCGGCCCGCGGCGAGATCGTCCACGGCTCCGCGACGCTGCGAGATCTGGCTCGCAGGATGCGCCGTCTACTCGGGCCGCTGCTCGACGCACCACCGGACATTCCTGCGGTAAAGCCGCGGCTCACGCGCGATGGAGGTGTGTGCCCCCGCGATGGGACGCGTCTCGCCTTCGACCCGCTGAGCCCCCATCATCACCGCTGCACCCGCTGCGGTGGAGAATACGAGGGCGAGCGGCACGATCACGCCTGGCTGTGGCGCTACCACCTGTGGCTCTCGGAGCGCGCCATTCACCTCGCGCTGCTGGGAGCGCTGGACGGCGATGAAACGCTGCAGCGCAGGGCGGCCGACGTGCTCGCCGCCTATGCCAGGGTCTATCCCACCGTCCCCAACCGCGACAACGTACTGGGGCCCACCCGTCTCTTCTTCTCCACCTACCTGGAGTCTATCTGGCTCACACAGCTGGTGACTGCCGCCATGCTGTCGAGCCCAGATATGCTCGCCGAAATCCGCACGATGCTGGACGACACGGTGCGGGAGTCCGCGCAACTGATCGCGGCGTTCGACGAGGGCTGGTCCAACCGGCAGGTGTGGAACAACACGGCGATGGTGGCGGCCGGTCTGTGGCTCGGCGAGGACGCGCTCGTCGGGCGCGCCGTCGCCGGACCGCACGGGCTCACGCTGCAGCTGCGGCAGGGCGTGTCCCCGGAGGGGCTTTGGTTCGAGGGGGAGAACTACCACTTCTTCGCGTTGCGCGGTTTCCTCCTCGGCGCGGAGCTGCTGCAGACGGCCGGGACGGACCTGTACGCCGACGAGGCGGTGGGGCCGATCCTGCGACGCATGTATCTGGCGCCACTGGAGACCCTGCTCCCGGACCTCACGCTGCCGGCGCGCGGCGACGCGCCGTTCGGGGTCAGCCTGGTGCAGCACCGTTTTGCGGAGTTGTGGGAAGTGGGGCGCGCGCGCGTGGCCGACGAGCGAATCGACGCGCTGTTGGCCGCGCTGTACGACATCGATGCACCGGTAGGTGAGGATCACGGCCTGGGTGAGATCGCGGAGCAGGAGCAGAACCGTCCCCCCGAGCGGCTCTCCCGCGCACGGCTCGGCTGGAAGTCGTTGTGCTGGATGGTACCGGAGGCTCCCCGGGGCGGCGCCACGTGGATGCCCGGATCGACGCTCATCCCCACGCACGGCCTCGCCGTGCTGCGCGGCCGGGACGACCGATACGTGAGCCTGGAATGCGGGGGCGCACCCGGTGGTCACGGTCATCCCGATCTGCTGCACCTGTCGCTGTTTGACGCCGGTCATGTGTTGGCCGACTTCGGGACGGGTTCGTACGTGTCACCGACGCTCCACTGGTACCGCTCCGCGCTGGCGCACAACGCGCCCGGTCGCTCGGGAGCCGGTCAGCTCGCCCGCCAGGGATGGTGCGACGCCTTTGAGGTGGGGGAGCGGTGGTCGTGGTGTCGTGCAACTGCACGCGACTTGCTGGGTGAGGGGACGGTCGTGCAGCGGGCCGTCGTGGTCGGGCCGGAGTACGTGCTCGACGTCGTCGACGTGGAGGCGCCACCGGAGATCGAGGTGGATCTCGCCACGCATCCGGTGGGCGGTGTCGCGGTTGCGGGGGCTGGTGGGCGCCGGCCCGGCTCCGCGTTCCGGCACGACTCCGCCACCGGTCGGTCACGCGGCTACGAAGTGTTAGCCGACGAGCGGGTGCTCGATTCTCTCGTCGGTCCCCTGTCGTGCGGTGACGTGGAGGGGACGTGCGAGCTCGTGCTCGCGCCACGTGCCGGCGAGACGGTGCTCACCGCGGTGGCGCCGGGACCACCCGACATGCACTTCGCCGACGGTGAGCCACTGCGCTTCCTGCTGCGCCGTGCCGCGGCGTCGGGCAGGTGGGCACAGTGCTACTCCCTCCGTTCCGGCTCGGTGACGGCGTTGGCCAGCGACGGTGCGACGGTGACCGTCCAACGGCGCGACGGGTCGTCCGATCACTTCGCGTTCGCGCCGAGCGGCGTGCAGGTGCACGAGGCAGACGGTGCGACGCACACGCTCGCGGGTCTCGCGGACGAACCACCACGTCCACCGGAGCGGCGCCACGGGCCGCGCCCTGTCATCCCCTGTCCCCTGCTGGACGCGGTGCCGGCGCCGGAGGAATGGCTGCATGCCGTCCCACCCGAGGCCGTGGCGAGCCTGGGTGAGCACCAGTACCGTCGTTCGGAGCGCCCCTATGGCGCCGCCGGGACGTTCACGGCACGCGTGGCGGTGTTCGCCGTAGATTCGAGGGTGTGCTTTGCGGCAGATGTGACCAAGGAGAGCCTCGCACTGAGCGACGCGTCGGTGCCGGACCCGCGCTTGGACAACGAGGCGGCGGACATTCACGCCGACGGCCTGCAGTGCTATGTCGACGCGGAGGCGTGGGCCGGATATGTGGCGGTGCCCGATCCGCACTCGGGCCAGGTGCGCGTCCGGTCCGTGGCCGCGACGGCGGGCGATGCCGCACGATGCGAGGGCCGCTGGGTGCGAACGCGTGCGGGGTACGCCGTCGTCGTGACGGTCGACGTGGTGCAGCCGCTCTGCGGGGGAGATCGCCTGCCCGTCAATCTCGTGGTCAACGAGATGTACCCCGAGCGTGAGCGCCGTGCCGGCCAGCTGGCGCTGTCGGGAGGGGGTGGCTGGGTGTACCTGCGGGGGGACCGCGAGTCGCCCGCGGCAGCCGTGATCGCGGAGGTGTCGTGAGCCTGGTAGTGGTACTGGTGCGCACGCAGGACCTGGTGAACGTCGCCGGGGTGGTGCGGGCGATGAAGAACTTCGAGCTGAGGGATCTGCGGCTGGTGGCACCCGAGGAGTACGACGGGCGTCGCATCGAGGGCATCGCGCACAAGTCGGGCGACCTGCTCAAGCGGGTGCAGATGTTCGATGACCTCGATGGGGCGCTGGCCGATTGCACGTATGTCGCGGGCATGACGGCGCGGGAGCGCACGGCCAAGCGCAACATGCACCGGCCGCGTGAGATGGCACCCGAGCTGCTAGCCCGGGCCGACGAAGGCCTCGCGGCCCTCGTGCTCGGCCCGGAGGACCGCGGTCTCACGAACGAGGAGCTGGATCGCTGCCATCGCAGTGTCGCGATCCCCACCAACCCCGAGTACGGTGCGCTCAACCTGGCGCAGGCCTTTACCCTGATGGCGTACGAGCTGTACCTGGCACGTGGGGTGGCGCCTTTCAAGGTGCCGCGCAAGACCGCCCCACCCGCGGCAGCGGAGCAGCTGGAGCAACTCTTCCAGGATGCCGAGACGGCGCTCGGCGCCATCGAGTTCTTCAAGACGCGCAACCCGGCGAGCATCATGCGCACGGTGCGGGAGGTGGTGCACCGCACTCCGATGGATGGCCGGGAGACCGCGCTGCTGCGGGCAATGTGCATCGAGGTGGTGCGCTACCTGGAGCGCATGGGACTGCGATGACGATTCCGGGCTTCAGCTCGACGGGCAGCAAGCGGCCCGAGGCGTTGTTCGGTGCGTCCGAGGGGGTTCCCGGTCGTCTGGTACGCGCCCAGGGGTGTCGCGTGTGGGACGATCGCGGCACCGAGTATCTCGACACGGTGATGGCGCTCGGCGCCGTGGCGTTGGGGTATGCGCACCCGGCAGTGGTCGCGGCGGTGGAACGCGCGGCGCGAGACGGCGTCGTGGGCTCGCTTGCGCCGGCGCTCGAGAGTGAGGTCGCGGAGCGGCTCTGCGCGCTGATCCCCGGCGCCGAGGCCGCGCGGTTCCTCAAGACCGGGGCCGAGGCCGTGGCGGCAGCCGTGCGGCTGGCGCGGGTCGTGACGGGACACGAGCGCGTGGTCACCTGCGGGTATCACGGCTGGCTCGACTGGTGCCAGGATGAGGCGGGTGTGCCGGCCGCCGTGCGCGCCTTGCGACAGGAAGTGCCGTTCGGCGACGCGCAGGCGTTGGAGTCCACGCTCGTGGAGTTCGCCCCGGTCGCGGCAGTCGTGATCGAACCCGTGGTGGATGGCCCGCCGCCCGAAGGGTGGCTTGAGACGGCGCGCCGCCTGGCTACGTCTCACGGTGCGCTGCTGGTGTACGACGAGATCAAGACGGCGTTTCGCGTGGCCGCCGGCGGGATGGGAGAGCAGTCCGGGGTAGTTCCGGATCTCGCGGTCGTGGGCAAGGCCCTGGGAAATGGTCTGCCGATCGCCGCGGTGTGCGGGCCGCGCGATCTCATGGCGGCGGCGACCCGCACCTGGATTTCTTCCACGTCGGCCACCGAGCACGTGAGCCTGGCGGCGGCGCGCGCCGTTATGGACGCGTACCAGGCCGAGCCGGTGCTCGACCACCTGGCGCACGCCGGGCAGCGGTTGTTCCACGCCCTCGAGGCGCTGGCCCGCGAGTACCCCGAGGTGGCGCGAGGAGCGGTGGGCCTGCCGCAGCTGTGCTACCTGGATTTCGTGACCGAGGAGCTGTCGGGTCGGGTCGCGCGTGAAGCGGCGCGGCGCGGTCTGCTGTTCAAGCGAAATGCCTACAACTTCGTCTCGCTGGCGCACGGTGACGAGGAGATCGACGCGGTGAGGCAGCGGCTGGCCGAGGCCATGGCGGAGGTGGCGCGCACGTGCTGATTGACGTCCACGCGCACTTCTACACCGAGCGCTCGGGGCGCGGCGACTGGCGTGACGTGAACGCGAGCCGGCTCGCCGCGGGAGAGCGCATCGGGATCACCGCTCACGTGGCCTCCATCCTGGGGAGTTGGGGGCACCGATCCCCCACCTACTTCCCGTCGCCGGGTGACGTCACGCATGCCAACGACGCAATGCTGGAGTTGCAGCGGGCTCACCCGGGGCGGGTGTTCGGGTACTGCGTCGTGAATCCCAACTATGCGGAGCACGCCCTCGACGAGATCGGGCATCGTCTGGATGCCGGCATGATCGGGATCAAGCTGGCAGCGAGCCGCCGCGCCAACGATCCGCTGCTCGATCCGGTTGCCGAGGCTGCCATGGAGTGGGGGGTGCCCATCCTGCACCACGTGTGGCAGCACCGGCGGAGGGAGTGGCCAGGGCAGGAGGCATCGGACGCTACGGAGTTGGCGGAGCTGGCCGAGCGCCATCCCGGTACGCAGTTCATCCTCGCGCACCTCGGTGGAGGCGGCGACTGGAGTCACTCGCTCCGTGCGTTGCGGGGGCGCGGCAACCTCTGGGTGGACCTCTCCGGCTCGGGCGTGGACGTCGACATGGTGCATCTCGCGTTGGAGATGATTGGGCCGCAGCGGCTCCTGTGGGGAACCGACGTCACGATGGGCACAGGCTGGGGCAAGCTGCGGTACCTGGAGTCCCTGGGTCTCGAGGCGCGTGACCTCGACCACATACGCTTCGGCAACGCGCGAGACCTCTTTCCCGCCGGAGCGTTCGATGGCGGCAACTGACGTCGCGACGTTCGTGGGGCCGTATCCCTACCGGCACCTGGACCAGGTGGCGACGCCGGAATGGCTGCTGTTCCAGATGGACCGCCTCGGTCTCGCTCGTGCGTGGGTCGGCTACCTGCCGTCCCTGCTGCACAAGGATCCGGCGCCCGGCAACGCAGCCCTCGAGGCACTGGTCGCCCCGCACCGCGATCGCCTGCTGCCCACGCCGACTCTCCATCCCGACCGGCCGCGCTTCGAGCAGGACCTGAACACGGCGATCGCCATGGGTGCGTCGGCCGTGCGGCTCTTCCCGCAGTACCAGCGACTGGACCCGGCCGGCGGGGAGATGCGCGTTGCCGTGGCCGCGCTCGCCATGGCGGGCCTTCCGGCGGTGCTGACGGTGCGGCTCGAGGACTCCCGGCAGCGACACCCCGCCGACGGCGCACCTGAGCTCCCGGCCGCGGCCGTGCGCGCTCTCGTTCGCAGCGATGCCGAGGCGCACCTGCTGGTGACCCACGCCGACCGCGCGTTCGTCGAGGAGGTCCACTTCGGTCTCACGCCCGACGAGGCGCGGCGGGTGCTGTGGGACATCTCGTGGCTCTGGGGGCCACCCGAGGATCACCTGGCGATCCTACTCGAGACGGTCGGCTTTGAGCGGTTCGCATTCGGCACGGGGATGCCGCTGCGCATCCCCGACGCCGCCGTTGCCAAGCTCGATTTGCTGGACCTCCCGGCCGCCGTGCGGGAGGGCATCATGGGTGGGAATCTGCAGCGCTGGCGGGAGCGAGTCGGGTAGTCGCAGGGCTGCAGACCGGGCGGATCGCTGGTTGTGGAACCGTGGCCGGCGACTATCTTACACGGCGGCCGCTACCGGATTCTCGTGTGTTACCCCTCTGCGGCCGCTTTCTCTTGCGGTTCCTGGTATGACAACTAGCGGAGTGTCATGACAAAAC
>JBDGYO010000525.1:0-2665 GCA_039584015.1 Gemmatimonadota bacterium
GACCGTGCAGGTAGCAGCGCTAAGCGATGTCACGTGTCGCCTCGGGGTGCCTGGGGCACTCATTTGATTCCCGATGATCCATACCGCACTCGCCCGTAAGTACCGACCGACCCGCTTCTCGGATCTCGTCGCGCAGGAGCACGTGGCGGCCGGGCTGGCCGGCGCGATCGGCAAGAATCGGGTGGCGCATGCCTACCTGCTGACGGGCCCCCGGGGCGTCGGCAAGACCAGTGCAGCGCGCATCCTGGCCATGGCCCTCAACTGCGCGCAGCGGGGAGAGGGCGGCGCCGACGCCGGGGAGCCGTGCGGCACCTGCGAGTCGTGCCGGCGCATCTGGTCGGGCTCGGCAAACCTCGACGTGGTGGAGATCGACGCGGCCAGCAACCGCGGCGTGGATGACGCCCGCGAGCTGCGGGAGCGCGCCATGTATGCGGCCAGCGCCCCCGGCCGGTTCAAGGTCTACATCATCGACGAAGCCCACATGCTCACGCGGGAGGCGTGGAACGCCCTCCTCAAGATCCTGGAGGAGCCGCCTCCCCAGGTGGTGTTCGTGTTCGCCACCACTGAGCCGCAGAAGATCGCCAACACGGCGGCGCCCGTGATGAGCCGGCTGCAGCGATTCGATTTCCGTCGCATGGGCCCCCACATCATCATCGAGCGCCTGCAATACGTGGCCGAGCAGGAGGGGATCGAGGCAGAGCACGACGCGTTGGTGCTGATGGCTCGCGTGGCACACGGTGGGATGCGGGATGCCCTCTCCCTGCTCGATCAGGCGGTGGCGTTCGATGAGGGGCCGGTGACGGCGGCGCGCGTGCGGCAGGCTCTGGGGCTGATCGACGACGAGATGTACGCCGAGCTGCTGGAGCTGGTGGCCGAGCGCCGGCGTGAGGAGGTGTTCCCGTTCGTTGCGCGTTTGGTGGAGGGAGGGGCGGACCTCGCCGAGTTCGTGGGTGGCGCGGGCGAGGCGCTCCGGGCACTGTTGCTCCGCATCCTCGGGGGACAGCCCGAGGGGGTCACCGACACCCTGCGGGCGGCGATCGAACGGCACGCCGAGCGGTACGCGGAGGGCGACGTGCTGCGCATGCTCAAGCTGTTGGGCGAGGCCGACTGGGCGATCCGGCGCAGCCCCCATGCACGGCTCCATGTGGAGACGCTGTTACTGCAGTGGACCCTGCTGGATCGCACGGTCGAGCTGCAGGAGGTCGTTGAGGCGCTCCGCAAGGGGGAGGTGCCCGCGCCGCCCAACCCGTCGAGCGGGGCGCCGGCACGGCGCCGCAGCGCCCCCCGGGGTGCCCCGGACCAGGGCAAGGGTGGTGGTCCCGCCCGCGCGCCGCGCAGCGCAGGACGGAGCAAGGCCGCCGCCACCAGTCCCATCGAGGGCCCGCTGACGCTCGAGGCGCTGGCCGAGCGCTGGCCTGCCGTCGTCGAGGCGGCGGGGAAGCGCCGCCGCCTGGTGCGGGAAGCGCTGAGCCACGCCGCCCCCGCCGCCGTGGAGGGGGACCAGGTGACCCTCGAGGTCTCCGACTGCGAAGTGCACTTGGAGGGGCTGGAGCGGAGCCGGGACATCGTCGCCAAGGCGGTGGCGGACGTGACCGGCAAGGCGGCGCGCGTCGCCTACCGGCCGGCCTCGGGTGAGGCGCCGCCCAACAACGCCAAGCGGCTCGACCGGGACGGGGATCGGGGCGAGCGCCTCAAGGGCTACCGCGCCAAGGACCCCTCGCTCGATGCCATGGCCGACGCGCTCGATCTGGAGCTTTTGGAGTAACTTGCGAGGCTCTCGCTGGCCGGGTAGCTTGCACCGGCTAGGGCCGTGAGACGCGTAACTCAAGGAATCACAGGGATATGGCCGATCTTTCCCAGCTCTTTCAGTTAGGTCAGCAGGTGCAGGGCCGTCTGACGCAGATGCAGACGGAGCTCGCCGAGCGCAGCCGCCGACGGGCGGGGCCAGATTCGCGCCATCGAGATCGATCCCGCAGCCGCAACGGGCGGCGACGTGGAGATGCTCGAGGACCTGGTGCTCGCGGCGCTCAGCGACGCGCAGCGCAAGGCGGAAGAGCTCTACCGCGACGAGCTGAAGAAACTCACCGGCGGACTGCCGCTTCCGTTTCAGTTTCCGCTCTGAGCCGTGTCGGCGATCGAGCAGCTGATCGGCGAACTCTCAAAGTTGCCCGGCATTGGGAGAAAGACGGCGACGCGCCTCACGTACCACCTCCTCAAGCAGCCGGCGGACAGCGTGCGGCGTCTGGCCGAGGCCGTGCAGACTCTCGCCCAGCGGGTTCGCCCTTGCTCGGTCTGTGGCAATCTGGGAGAGACCGACCCCTGCCCAATCTGTGACGACCCGCGGCGCGACCAGAGTATGGTGTGCGTCGTGGAGGAGGCGTCCGACATCGGTGCTATCGAGCGAACCGCTGAGTACCGGGGGCTGTATCACGTGCTGGGCGGGCATCTCTCGCCGCTCGACGGGGTGGGACCGGACGACCTGCGGGTCGAGGCACTCCACACCCGACTGGCGAACGGGACGACCGTCCGCGAGGTGATCGTGGCCACCAACCCGTCCATGGAGGGTGAGGTGACGGCCACCTACGTGCGCGGCGTGGTCGAGCGGCCCGGACTTCGTGTGACGCGCATCGCTTTGGGACTGCCCGTCGGTGGCGATCTTGAGTAT
>JBDGYO010000106.1:0-7633 GCA_039584015.1 Gemmatimonadota bacterium
ACAAGTAATCTTTATGTAAGAAATTTTAACAATACAGCAGGAATTGTTTATAATTTTGATTACGTAGGTGCTTCTAGAAATGATTTTATTAACACACCTGATAGTTATAGAATACAACCTGATAATAGATTTATTCAAATAGCTGATCAGGAAACGAATATTACTTTTAGTTACTCTACTGAATTGATTAATTATTTTAGTACTTCAACTCAAAGTTCTTATTGGGGAGCAAGATTAACTTTATTTACTAACGTAAGACAATAACATGGCACATAAACATATATTTTACGTAACAGGTACTGACACTAGCGTATTAAGCGCAAATGAAGCTTCCGGTTATCTTTATCAAAACCCTGTTGATTATAGTAGTGACTATTACAGTTTAACTGCCGGTAGTATGTCTTTCACCAATACTACTTTTGAGCAATCTTTTTCAGGATATACTTTCACTAGTGATAAATTAGTATATAAAAGAACATCCACTATTAATTTAAGTGCAGTTCGTTACAGTGAATTTGATACTATAATTTTTAATCTATCTGGTATAGATGATACTACTAACACTATTGTTAAAATTTTATTTGAACCCGAACAAGGTATTATTCAATCAGCATCTTTTACTAACAATCAATTAGTTTTTAGCAAATCATTACCTTATAACTTAGTTTTAGGTGGTAATACTGATAGCAATCCTAAGAACTTATTATATAGTTATGATTATACTTTAGAAGAAGAAGAGCCTTTTGAAAAAACATTTCAAACAAGATTTTCAGCATATAGACAAGATGGTTTAATTGATGAATATCTTTGTCCTATTAGAATTGCTAGAGATAGTATCTATAACGTTGCTGAAAAATTTAATTTATTAGATGCTTCTGTTTTACCTCTTTCATCAAAAGATGTAATGATTAAAATGGAATTAGAACATCCAGATTATGTTAATCATTTTGTTATAAAAAGAGATATTACACCTACTCCTACAAGGTCTCAAACACCTACTAGCACAAAACAACTTACACCTACTAGATCTCAAACACCTACTGTAACAAAAACCCCTACTAATACAGTAACTAGAACAAGAACAAGAACGCAAAGCCCAACAAGGACTTGTACACCAACTTCAACTTTAACAAGGACGAGATCAAGAACAAATAATGTAACTCGAACTAGAACCCCAACTATAACGAGATCCAGGACAGGACGAGATATAGGGCTTGCTATAACTCCTCCTCCTACCCCTTCATCTTCACCAACGTCATTATGTCAAAGTAAAGAATTTACATTAACTTACGAAGGTTTAAATGATTCAATAGATCCATCTACAGTTAAAGTTGGGTTAAGATATAACTATGATAATAATACTAAATCATTTTATGCTGTAGATATAGAAAAGATAGTTGGTACTAATACAGTAAAAGTTTATTTACCTATATCTGTTACCGATTATACAGTAGACCCTTACGTGTTTTTTGAAGTAGATGATCCAGGTATAACTGTTACTTTAATTAAAGTTACAGACAGGTGTTCAGAAAATAAAATTACTACTTTTGATCCCCCAGGTGGAGGTGGAGGGGGCGGCGGAGGAGGCACTCCTTTACCAACACCAACCCCATCGTCACTGGGTAGAATAAACCCTCCAGTTATTGACCCGGTTATCGAATCAGTTTATCAGTTTGGATACGGGCCTTTAGTAGATAGACCTATTGAAGTTAATTTACCAGAAGTAGAAAGTACTTATGATAAACCACCTTTACCAGCATTTTATAGAAAAGGTGGTCAACAAGCCGTTGATATAGTTATAAACTGGAAGATTATTAAGTCTTCATCTTCTATTCAATCAATGTTAGAAGATATAACATCTCCCGAAAATTTCTCTATATTACCTAACGTACCTAGTAATGCAGTTGTTGTATCAAAAGGAGTAAGAGCTGCTAGATCAGAAAATTTTGATGATTATCAATTACCATTAGGTCCTCCTATTACCACTTCTTACCCTGCTAATGAAGCTGTAAATGGGGTGCGTTATTTTATGTGGTTTAATGTAAGAGCTACTAATGTATATGATGATTTTGAATACTATGATCAAAGATGGATACCTTCTAATGAATTATATCCTAATCAAGATTTAGGTTACGAATTGAGATTACAAGTATTAGATGACCCTGATAAAGACCCAGATTTTACCGACGTTACAACAGTTCCTACTTGTAAGTTCCCGGCATTTTCATATACTAGAATTGAAAATTTAATTTCTTATAATAAATGGATTCAAGATTATAATAAAGGTCCAATTTTTACAGTAACAAACAGTTAATACAATGATAGATAAGAATAAGAACCCCTTCGATATGTCAGAAGAGGAAAAGAAGAAACAAATAGACGATATGTGGTCTAAGTATGAAAACAAAGATGATTCTGATTCTTTTGAAAGAAATGAATTTGAATTTTTTAACGACGAAGAATATTGATATTAAAAGTATTTTTACTATATATTATAGTATATGAGAAATACATTTTCATTAGATCTACTTAAGAAATTACATCTAGCAAGATACGTTTATCTCAACGAAGAATTCAATGAATGTTATGCTTGGTTCTCTGGACCAGTAATTAAGATTTTTGAATATTCAGGAGATGAAGTAGGTGAAGCAACTATAGTAAACGACGCTACTAAAGTAGAATATTCCATAACAGATGATATTAATTTTAGAGACGTTACTACTTCTATAGATAGTATTGTAAGGGATTTATATACAGGTGATGTAGATGAATGATTTTTTAACAGACGTTGAAGCATTAATTGAATCTTTATTGGAATTAGATGATAATGAACGTATAGAAGATTTAATTGCTTTGTTCTGTTATAATAATAAAGTTATGCCTGGTTCAGATGAATATGAAATGTTAATTAGATATTTAAATACGGGTGATGTAGATGAATGATTTTTTAACAGACGTTGAAGCATTAATTGAATCTTTATTGGAGTTAGATGATACTGAATGCATGGAAGATTTAATTGCTTTGTTCTGTTATAATAATAAAGTTATGCCTGGTTCAGATGAATATGAAATGTTAATTGAAGCATTTGCAATAACTTTATGCGAAAAAATGTCAAACAGGGTTATAACAAAATTTAGAGAACATATAGACGAATATGAGTGATAAAGTAAAACTTTCGGTTAAACAAGTAGATAATATTACAGCAGAATGGAATGATCAGTTTTGTTCTATTACTGCATGGCATAATGGCGATGGTGCAGATATTACATTCTCAAATGTACCTCCTATCTCTCTTGACCATGTACAAATCACTACTCTTTTAGCAGTACTTTCTAACTATACTTTGATGAATAAACTCAATGTATCAGATAGTTTGGAGTTTAAAAAAAACGAGTGATTTTAAGTGATGAAGATATAGAACCTCCTTGTGAAGAAATAAATCAAATATTTCAAGAAGAACAACCTATATATGAACAAGAAGAAGAGATCGATCCTCCAATTCCTATACCAGAAGAACCTGTATTAGAAGTAACCCCTGAAGACGAATTAAAAAGCGAAATTTTAAGTTTTTCTGACTACTTAGATAGAGAATATGAAGCATTATACCCTATAGTGCTTAATAATGATATTATGAGAGACGGTCAACCGGTAGATCATAAAGTACAATTAGAACTTGAGAGAAGATTAGATTTAGTAGATTACATTAGAAGACTATTTCAAAGTAGAATAGAAAAATTCTTTAAATGATGAACGTATTATTTGCAACTTGTGCTGTAGGAGAAAAATATAACAAAAGGTGTTTAACTTCTCTTAAATGTTATGATAAACTTGATTATGATAAAAATGACGAGTTAATAATTTATACTGATGATGTAAATTTTTACAAAGATTTAGATCTAAAAATAAAACTTACTATTAGACCCTTTTCAATTGATTTGAAAGGTAATAATTTTAGAGATAATACATTATTAAAACATCTTTGTTTAACTAGTGCATTGAGTAATAATAATACTCATGAGTTATTTGTTTGGTATGATTGTGATTCCTTTCCTATTATAAAGAAGAAATTATTAACTGATGGTTATAGAGATTTTGAATACGGCATTTTTTATAAAGACGCTCATACTTTTAATAACTTCGGAGAATTATTAGATCATCATTTGTATAAAGATAGAGGGTCTAGATATAACGTACATAATTTTTTAATGGTTACTCATAAAGATAATATGTTAATCGAATACGCTTTTAACAAGAATGATGAAATTACATTTCCAGTTGAGACGTGTTTATTAATAAAAAGAAATTGTTCTTCTAATGAGTATAATAATATAGAAAAGACATTTTGTAACACTACTATAGACTTAGTAAAATATTGCATGGATGTTCATCTTAATGACAATTACGGAGAAAGTTATGAGTTGGGTATTATTATAGGAAAGAGTTTTAAGACTATTAATCAAATGCCAGTTATACCATGCATGTGTGACTTTCATTATATGCCTGCTGACTCTGAGGAGGAAGATATTGAAAGGTATAAAGATAGAACCCTTTATAAAGAGTTTTTATCATAGTTTACTAAAGACCGTAACATCAGGAAGATATCTAGATTTAATAATTAACCCGTTCATATCTTCTTTCTCTAATATTCCAAATGCATCTCCGTATGTATTAAGTATAGGCTTGCCTGCTACGTTAAAAGAAGTATTCAATAACACTGGAATATGACCTTGTTTTTCCGCTTCAGTTAACATATCATACATTAACTTATTTTGTTCTCTTGTAACAGTTTGTATTCTTGCTGTTCTATCTGCGTGTGTTATGCTAGATAATTGAGATTTGTATTCTTCCTTTACAAAAGCAGCAAAGTTCATGTGTCTGCTTTCACCTTCCCATTCGAAATATTTCGAAACATCTTCTAATCTTACTATAGGGGCAAATGGTCTAAAGAACTCTCTATGTTTAACTCTTTCGTTAAGAGTTTTTTTCATACCTTCAGCAGGGGAACAAATAATAGACCTATTACCCAACGCTCTTGGTCCATGCTCTGCTCTTCCTTGCACAACCCCGTATATATGTTTATTATTAAAAATATTAGCAACTACTTTCTCGATATCGAAAGCATGAAATTGCAAACCTTCAATCATATATTTAAATATATCATTATCGTCATATACTTCTTCACCTGCGTATGTTAAATCTACAGGTTCATCAGGTCTAATATAATCTAAAACTAACCCAGTACTTAAACCACAATCAGAAGAATTAGGAGCTATATAAACATCCTTATTAAATGTTTTTCTTACATAGTCTTTTATTCTAGTATTATATAAAATATTCATACCACACCCGCCTGTAATACAAACATTAGTTTTATAAAAGTCAATCAGTTTTTTTACTTCATTAAAATGTAACTCTTCAAATACAAATTGACTAGTAGCAATTAAATCTTTAGCATCATTTCCTTTCAATCTATTTTTACCGGAAGCGTGACTATGTTCGTCAAAGTCAAAATGTAATCCTATTTTACTACCTAAATCACTCATGTACTGTTCAGCTTTATCCTCTACTGGATTCCATCCTACTCTATTCCATTTTAAATAATATTCTTTTAATGGTTCAATCCAATCTTCTCTTATACTACCGTATGAACAATATCCCATTAACTTACCTGCATAAGTTAAACAAGCTTGCCCGTAATCGTGAATATAATCTATATCGTCAATAAAATAACCTAGATAGAAGTAAGGATTACCATAATCGTTAAAAGAGAAATGAATAGTTTTCATTTGTTTATCTTTTTCTTTACTTCTATCAAAATGATAACCTATGTTCCACCCGTCGTCTCCTCCTCCATCAAAAGAAAAAACTAAAGCTTCATCAAACGGGCTTTGATAAAATGTGCCTGCAGCGTGAGATTTGTGATGAAAAGCTGCCCATCCATCACCACTTGTTTCATTAGTATCACAACAACCTTCGATTTGATTACCATCCTTATCTAATCTTACTTGATTGTGTTCAATAATATCAACGTTAAAAAGACTACCTATTTGTTTATTATCCCAATCTGAATTGATTGATCTTAAAACATCTATTTTATCAATACCGTACTTTTCTTTAATGTAATGCTTGATAATTTTAGACATATACTCGCCGTCCATTCTAGGCATATAGTTACACCAAGCTAAATTCTTACTGTTAAACAGTCTTTCTAATTCAATAGCAATATATTCACCTTTATTATAGATAGTAATACCTGCATTATGACCTCCTGATATACCTGCTATGACTTTATCTTGCACATTATTACTTATCCAAATTATTAAATAATTAAAGTGTGGAACTTTATACGATTCTTTATAGTTTGGGTTAGTGAGAACTTATCTATCCCTTTTTGGACAGTTGGTCATGTTCACTTATCATTAAGTGACTACCACATATCAGAAGCGTTATTAGCTAGCGTTGCAATGCATCTTATAGTAGGTGTAGGTTTCTTTTTATCATATAAAGATCATTTAGCTGATAAGAAAAAAGAGTATAAAAGAAATAGCGAAACATTAAAATTTTATATAGACCCTACAGATGAAGAAGAAAATTAAATCATTTAAAAAGTTTTATAAAGATGAAGATGAAACTGTCTTTTCGGGACCTGGTGAAGAGGAAGCTCAAATTAAAGGGGAGATAATGCGTAGGAAGATAAAACAACAACCTGGCGCTGATAAAGCTCCTGATATAAGAAACCAACCTGGTCCAAATTATACTAATCAACCATCTATACCTAAGATAGCATATAAAAGAAGATCTCAAGTATTGCAGCCGGGAATTCGCAGGACTGATGTGTAAATATGCGTATGTATGAATACAGAGCTAAGATCACAAGAGTGGTCGATGGAGATACTCTCAAAGCGTTAGTTGATGTAGGGTTTAATATGCATCATGATGTTACTTTAAGATTGTTTGGTATTGATTGTCCTGAAGTACGAACAAAAAACTTGGAGGAGAAGGAAAAAGGATTTGAAGCAAAAGATAGAGTAAATGCTTTACTTGCAGCAAGTAACTTTGAAGTTAATATAAAGTCACATGGAGTAGACAAGTATGGAAGATGCTTAGCTGAAGTGGTATCAATAACTCCGCACGGCGAATCAAAAAACATTAATCGTATATTATTAGAAGAAGGTCTTGCAGTCGATTATTTTGGTGGTAAAAAAAGTTGACGTTAAGTTGACGTTTAGAGTCTGTCATTATAATAAACGTATATGACAACAATGACAAATACACAAACAGACGGAACCACTGAAACCTACATGACCGGACGGCCTATCGATTACACCAAGCGAGTTGAAGGCAATCCTCAGCGAATCTTTGCTGAATTTGAAGTAGGAGAAGATGGTACATTGCGAGTTGTAGAGGCTCAAGGCGAAGTGAAGGTTAATCAGTTCGCAACTAGGTTCAAGAGGCTGAAGGCACGAAGTGTTCATCGCGTTCTTCGAAATGCTGGCATTCAGCGCACCTTGACTGTCAACTAATAGTTGACTTATTAACGGAACGTTCCTACTATTGACGTATGAAATGCAATACTTGTACTAATGATGTTGAGCAACCTCGTGTTGAGTTCGGATTGAAGACCTGTAAGGC
>JBDGYO010000526.1:0-2198 GCA_039584015.1 Gemmatimonadota bacterium
AGGTCGGAGTTGCGCTGGGTCAGCTCGGCCATCGTGTCGCGCGCCTTCGCGATCGTCTCGACGGTGAGCGTGTCGAGCGAGACCTCGCTGGAGAACAGCGACGACATCTTCTCGACGTCGATCTTCCCGTCGGCGAAGGGGCCCATCTCGGCCACGAGCCGGTTCGTGCCCCCGTTCTCCGACGACCCGTGCTCGTCCAGGAACCCCTGCACCTGCACGACCGTATTGTCCAGCGCCGACCGAAACGCGTCGCGCTTCGGGGCCAGCGCCTCCATCGCCAGTGCCACCCGCTTGTCAGACGGCATAGCGGTCGAGCTCCTTGTTGAGAATCTCCAGCTTCTGCTCCGCCGACTTGGCCGGGACCGCGCGCACGTCCTCGTACACCGGCAAGTCCTCGTTCTGGTAGAACAACCCGAGGCGGAAGCGGCCGTCCTCCTGCGCCAGGCGGAAGCCGTTGGTGAGGTCGGCGGGATCGTGGTAGGTGTGGTTCTTGTAGATCCCCTCCAGCTCCGGCACGCTGATCCCGTTGGGGTGGAGCAGCAGCTCGATCCGGTTGGGGTCGCGCATCGCGTCGGTGAACAGCTGGTCCGTGTAGGCCGGACAGCGCTGCAGGATGCGCACGAAGCCGAACCCCTTGTGGTGGTACGCCTTCTTGACCGTCTCGTAGATGTGGTCGGGCAGCCAGTCACCCGTCTGCGCCACGAACGAGGCGTTTTTTATGCCTAGGGTGGTGGCGATGGGGTTCATGCCCGGCAGGAACGCGCCGCGCGGCTGCGTGTAGCTCTTGAGACCCTGCGGGCTCGTGGGCGACGTCTGGTTCTTGGTGAGCCCGTACACCCCGTTGTCGAGCATGATGGCCGTGATGTTGGGGTTGTAGCGGGTCGTGTGCAGCCAGTGCCCGCCGCCGATGGAGCAGCAGTCACCGTCGCCCATCACCGCGAACACGTGCAGGTCGGGGCGGCGCAGCTTGATCCCGGTGGCCACCGGCAACGCGCGCCCGTGCAGCCCATGGAAGCCGTACGTCTTCATGTAGTGCGGGAAGCGGCTCGAGCAGCCGATCCCGGAGACGAACACCGTCTGCTCCGGGGGGAGCTGCTCGTCTTCGAGCAAGCGCTGTACCGCCGTGAGCACCGCGTGGTCGCCGCACCCCGGGCACCATCTGGGGAGGGCGCCCTCATAATCCTGCATGCTCCAGGAGCGGTCGTCGTCGACGACGGCGCTACCGAGCAGTGAGCATCCACCGAACTGTATCATCACTTGGCTCCATTCGGCATGTGGCCGCGAATGGCGTCGAGAATCATGCCGGGGCGCAGCGGCTCACCCGGCACGCGGCCCCAGCAGTCCACGTCCACCAGCGTGTGTGCGCGCAGCAGCCAGGTGAGCTGCCCGCGCCGCCGGTTCTCGTCGGTGACGAACGGGGCGTCGGCTTCGTCGCTGTAGTTGATCTCCACCGTCATCACCTTCTTGAACTTCTTGAAGATCTGCTTGATCCCGGGCTGCATCGGCGAGAGGAACCGCAGGTGGAGCGACGAGACCGACAGCCCCTCGGCCTGCGCGCGGTCCACCGCCTCCTGGATGGCGCCCTTCGTGCTGCCCCAGCCCACCACCAGCAGGTCGCCCTTGTCGGGACCGTAGAGCCAGGGCGGCTTCAGCGTCTGCTGGAACACCGCCATCTTACGGCTGCGCATCTCGCAGCCGCGCTGGTTGATGTCGGGCGCGTACGCCACCTTGCTTTCCTCGTCGTGCGCCAGGCCCGTGAGCGTGTGCATCCCGTTGAGCTGGCCCGGAATGAGCCGCCGCGAGAGGCCGGTGCGGGCATCCCACTCGTAGGCGCGCGTGCCCTCGGGTACCGCGGAGAGGTCGACCGGATGCGACATCCACTCGGCGGTCACCTCGGGCCGCGCGAACACGCCGGTGGCGAGGTTCGCGTCGGTCAGCACCATCACCACGCAGCGGAACGCTTCGGCGATGCGCCGCGCGGTGGTCATGCAGAGGAAGCACTCCTCCATGGTCGCCGGGGCCATCACCACGTGGGGCGCGTCGCCCGGCTGGCCAAAGATGGAGGCTATCAGGTCTGCCTGCTCCACCTTGGTGGGGAGCCCGGTGCTCGGCCCGCCGCGCTGCACGTCCACCACTACGAGCGGCACCTCCGTCATCACGGCCAGGCCGATGAACTCGGTCTTGAGTGCGAGCCCAGG
>JBDGYO010000107.1:0-9499 GCA_039584015.1 Gemmatimonadota bacterium
CGCCCGAAGTCGGCGAGCTGGTCCATGGCCGCCCTGATGGTGCGGCCGGTGTACAGCACGTCGTCCACGATCATCACCCACTTGTGATCCAGCTCCACCGGCAGGCGGGTCTCCCCGATCACCGGACGCGGCCCGATGGTCTGCAGGTCGTCACGATAGAGAGTGATGTCCATGACGCCGAGGGGAACCCTGGCGCCCTCATGCGTCTCGATGAGCTGGGTCAGCCGCTCGGCCACGTCGGAGCCACGGCGCTGGATCCCCACCAGGACCAGCTCCTCGGTCCCACCGGCAAAGGCAACGATCTCTCGGGACATCCGCTCGAGAACTCGAGCGACCTCGGAGGCGTCCAGCAGGGTACGCCGCTCGGAAGGGCTCATGGCTGCCGCGCAAGTTAGAGGCAGCGGGGAGGAGCGTCAATCACCGCGTGACCGGGGTGAGCGGCGCCTCTCCGGCGAGCACAGCCCGCACGTTCTGCACGGCGAGTCCGGCCATCGCTCGGCGGGTCTCGGTCGTGGCACTCCCCAGGTGGGGCAGCGCCAACACTCGCGGGTGCGCCGCCAACGCCCCCGGCACCTCCGGCTCGCGGGCGAACACGTCCAGTCCCGCGCCGCCCAGGTGATCGGCCAGCGCCTCGACCAGCGCGTCCTGATCCACCAGATCGCCGCGTGCCGTGTTCACGAACAGCGCGCCGGGCCGCATGGCGGCAAAGGTCTCGCGATCGAACATGCCGCGCGTTTCGTCCGTAGATGGAACGTGGACCGTGACCACGTGACTCTCGGCGAGGAGGTGTGCTAGGTCTACCGGCTCGGCACCCGTGGTGCGCTCGAACACCTCTCGGCGATCCCGGTCGCTGTACAGGATGCGCATCCCGAACCCCACGGCCCGGCGGCCCACGGCCTGCCCGATGCGACCCGCTCCGACGATCCCAAGCGTGCTCCCCGACAGCTCGAGGCCCAGCAGCTGGGTGGGGTGCCAGCCCGGCCAGCGCGACTCGGCGACCATCGCCTCGCCCTCCTTGAGGCGCCGTGCCACGGCCAGGATGAGCGCCCAAGTGAGGTCGGCGGTGGCCTCAGTGAGCACGTCGGGCGTGTTGGTGACGGGCACGTCGTGCTGCTCGGCAGCGGCCAGGTCGATGTTGTCGTAGCCGACGGCGCAGTTGGCCACGATGCGAAGCTGCGGCAGCCCAGTGAGCTCCACCTCACCGATGTGGCGGGACAACAGCGGCACGATGGCTTCGTAAGGCCCGGCCGGGGTGGGATCGTCGCCGGAGAGCCACTCGACGACATGGCCCGGAATGGGATCGTCGGGCAGCAGCGCCCGCAGCTCGGCGGCAATGAGGATCTCTGCCATCGGGGTGGAAACTACCCTATGGAGCCTCTATTATGCACGCCGGGAGAGGTGTCCGAGTGGTTGAAGGAGCCGGTCTCGAAAACCGGTAGGCCCGTCAGGGTCTCGAGGGTTCGAATCCCTCCCTCTCCGTTTTCCCGACAGCGGGACGTGCAACCCATGGTGATGCCACTGCTAAGGCAATTCGGGAACTACTCCTTCCTGCTCATCGTGCTGGTCCTGATGATGCTGCTGCACCCCCTGGTGGACACGGGGGGGCAGGCGTTCATCTCCGTGGCGTTCACGCTCGTGTTCCTCGCGGGTATCTACGCGGTGCGGGGGGAGCGGCGCACGCTGATCACCGGCCTCGTCCTCGTGGTTCCGGCACTGCTGACCGGGTGGGCGGGCCATGCAGTGGATAGCCGAGCGCTGTTCGCGATCAGTCGCGGCCTCGAGGCACTGTTCCTGTTCTACGTGACCGCCGTGATCCTGCACCAAGTGATGACGGAATCCAAGATCACCCAGGACACGATCTTCGGGGCCGCGGCGGCGTACCTCATGATCGGCATCGCATTTGCGGTGATCTATGGCTGGCTCGAGACCTTCCAGCCGGGAGCCCTCCGCGGGCTGACGCTCAGCGGCGGCGACTGGGGTCAGGGGTATGACTTCTGGGAGTTCGTGTATTTCTCCCTCGTCACCATAACCACCCTGGGATACGGCGACATTGCGCCGGTGAGTCAGGAGGTGCTGGTGGCGCGGATCGTCGCTATCCTTTCCTCGCGGCCGCGCCAGCCCAGCGGCTGACGTCAGGCGGGCCCGTCACTGCCGCGTCAATCCCACAGTGAACAGCAGCATGGTGTTGGTGAGGTTCTCGACGCTCTGCCAGACGAAGTCCACGTTGGGCGTGATGAACACCGACTGGCCGATGCGCAGATCGTAGCCCAGGGCGATGTTGGACCCGAATCCCCGCTCCGTCGCGATGACGGTGCTGTCGCTGGTCGGGAAGAAATCCAGGAACGCCAGCCCCAGGCTCAGCTTGAGGAACAGCCTCTTGCTGACCATCGGGTAGTACAATCCGGTAAGGGTGAGGTTACCGCGCGTGAACAGCTGCTCGGATTCCTCGCGGCCCCAGAAGATGGCCTCGCCCCCGAGCAGGACGTGGGGATCGACGGCCCAGCCCATCCGAAGGTAGCCTGCCACCCCCGCCTTGGTCTCGTCACTGATGTTGCGGGCCAGGTTCCACCCGCCGCCGGCGCCGAGCGAGACCCAGAAGCCGTCGCGCGACTCCTGTGCCGCTGCGGGAGCGGCCGCGCCCGCCACGAGCGCTATCGCCACGAGCCACGTCGACGCCCGCACGGGACCTACTAGGGGAAGGTCGCGCCGACCGTCAGCATCAGCACGTAGCCGTTGGTGTCGCTCACGAGCTGATACAGGAAATCGAGGTTGGGTGTGATCGAGAACTTGTCGGAGATGGGGATGTCGTACCCCACGCCGATCGTGCTGCCGAACCCCGTGCTCCACTCGTCGGTAACCGAGCTGCCCGCCGTGCTGTACAGCGCGACCCAACTCAAGCCGGCGCCGCCGTTGATGAAGATGCCGAGCATCGGGGAAGGATAGAACAGCACGTTCCCGGTGAAGGTACCGCGGGTGATCCAGACGCTGCTAATCTGCTCCCGCACCATCCACTTCATCTCGCCACCCACGACGAACTTGGAGCTGGGCGTGCCGCCGACGCGCAGGTAGCCCGCGAACCCGCCAGAAGTCTCGTCGCTGTTCGAGAGATCTACCCCGCCCCCGAGACCCATAGAGAAGTAGAGGCCCTGCCGGCGGGAAGCCTGCGCCTCGGCGACCGACGCGAGATTACACAGCACCGCCGCCAAGGCGGCCACGCGAATCCAGGATCGCAACATCACGCACCTCCCGTCACCGCCAAGTCGCGGCATGAGTCGCCAGGGATTACCATTCTGCTCGAACTGCGCCAATAGTAGCTGATGTGCGAGACGGCGCGCCACCCCTGTAACGCGAGGGAACATGGGCCTGATGCGATCGGCGTTGCTCAAGGCTTCGCAGAGCGAATGGCTCGCACAGCAGGTGCGCGGGCGACGCTTCGCCCAGCGCGCCTCGCGGCGGTTCCTCCCTGGGGAGGACGTGGAGGCAGCGCTCGCCGCCGCGGAGCGGCTGCGCGAGCGGCGCATCCCCACGCTCATCACCTTGCTCGGCGAAGCGATCACCGACCGGCGGGAAGCCGAGCGAGTTGCCGACGAGTACCTGGAGGTGCTGGACCGCATCGAGCAGCGCGACCTCCCCATGCAGCTCTCGGTGAAGCTGACCCAGTTAGGGCTCGACGTGAGCCGGGACATCTGCATCGAGCAGCTCACACGTATCGCCGCGCGAGCCGACGCGACCGGCAATTACGTCTGCATCGACATGGAGGCATCACCGTACGTGGATGCGACCCTCGAGGTGTTCCGGGTGGTCCACGGCGCACACACAAACCTCGGCATCTGCCTCCAGTCCTACCTCTACCGCACGGCCGACGACCTCGAGGCACTCCTTCCCCTGGAGGCTCCGATCCGGCTCGTGAAGGGAGCCTACAACGAGCCACCGCAGCTCGCGTACCCCGCGAAACGGGACGTGGACGCAAACTACTTCAAGCTGGCGCAGCGCCTCCTCACCCGGGGGAGTTCCGGCGCGGCGCCGCACGCGTTCGGCACGCACGATCCCCGCCTGATCACGCGGATCCAGGACTTCGCCGCGGGAGCAGGGGTGCCCAACGACGCGTTCGAGATCCAGATGCTCTACGGCATCCGGCGGGACGACCAGTACCGCCTCGCCGCGCGGGGGTATGTGGTGCGCACGCTCATCAGCTACGGGCGCCACTGGTTCCCGTGGTACATGCGGCGCCTGGCCGAGCGCCCCGCCAACCTGTTGTTCGTCGCGAAATCGCTGTTCCGGTAGCTGTCAGCCACGGCTCCCCGCACGCACCGTGTCGACCAGCCCCCTGGTCGCCGCTTCCACCTCGCCCTGGGCGTAGAGACTGCTCCCAATGAGGAACATCACGTCGGTGCCGTAGCGCTCGATCCAGTAGGGCACCCGGGCCATGTCCACACCACCCCCCGGGACCGGCAGCGCGGGCGCCAACCCATGGTACGGCTGCTGTAGCCGGGCATTGATGGCCTCGCACTCGGCCTCACTGACCGGAAAGCGCCCTCCCGCATTCACATAAATCACCGCATCGGCTCCGAGCAGCCGCAGGATCAACCCGAGCATCAGGTCGGAGGCCACGCCGTGCCCCTCAGTGAGCAGCGCGCCGGAGAAGGTCGGGTGAGTAACCACGATCATGCCGCTTTCGGCGGCGAGCCACCGCACGGTATCCAGCCCTGTGAGGAACGGGCTCAGCAACACTCCGCGGCACCCCAGCGACTGTGCCAGCTCGACTCGTTCGGGGAGCTCCGATACGGAGGCCGTGACGTTGGGGAAGTACTGGCTCGAGCCACCGGTCTCCGCGTTCGCTTCCAGCACCGCCGCCTGGCAGCGCTCGACCCGCTCGCGGAACGGCGCCGGTGCCTGATCGGTCACGCCGTGGTCGTCTTTGACGACGTCGATCCCCCCCCGCGCGAGCGACTTGCAGATTGCGGCCAGCTCGGTCGGTGAGAGACCAACCGGCTTGGCCGAGGTGCACAACAGAGGACGGCCTTGGGGAGCACCACACGCGGCGCGCACTCCGGCGATCCCGTGCTGCGGACCGGGGAAGCACCCCACGACGGAGGGCGGCAGCTCCAGGTCGGTGACCCGGGTCCCCAGATACATGGACACGTTTCCGAACAGCAGGTTGAGGAGCTGGGGAGCCTCCGAGCCCACCAGGACGGGGGCGTAGGAGAGCGTCAGGCTCCAGCGGCCGCCACCCAGCTCCTCCAAGTCCTCGAGCCGGCCCACGACCGCGTCTTCGACGCCGTCGGGATAGCACCCGTCGGGCAGCTCCACGGTCTGCTCCAGCGCGATCTCTCGAGCGCGCGCCTCGGCACGCTCGCCCGCTCGCACGGTGAGCTGGTAGGTGATCCGGATGCGGTCGCTGCCAGGACGCTCCATGCTACTTGACTCGCTGGTGGTTGCCCGCCACGCTTGCCTCGTGGACCTCTATCTGGTGCAGCACGGCGAGGCCACGTCGCAGGAGGACGACCCCTCGCGTCCTCTCACCGACGACGGTCGGCGGCAGGTGGGCCGCGTGGCCCGGGCTATCGCCGCGATCGGCATCGCTCCAGCCGGAATCTATCACTCGGGGAAACTCCGAGCCGAACAGACCGCGCAGATCCTGGCCGAAACACTGAATCCCGGTCTCTCACCCAGCCGGCTGGAAGGCTTGGCCCCGAAGGACGACCCCGCCCTGGCCGAGCGCACCGTAGCGACCTTCGCGGCACCGGTGATGCTGGTGGGCCACCTGCCGCACTTGAGTCGGCTCTGTTCCCAGCTACTGGTCGGTGATCCCTCGAGGCCGGTCGTGGCGTTCCAAAACGGCGGGGTCGTGTGCCTGGCGCGGGAGGGGGATGAGGGTTGGAGGGTGCGCTGGCTCGTCACGCCGGAGGTCACACCCCCCGAATGACACAGCGCCCCGCAGCGTCCAGCCGCGGGGCGATGCCTATCGAGGAATCGTGGTCCGTGACGCTTACGGCCGGCGCCAGGGCGAGGAGCGTCGGTGTCCCAGCTGACCCTGGGGAGCGCGCCGTCGCATGCCGCGCTGGCCGCTGCACATTTGCCGTCCAATGCGCATCCCATCCATCCAACCCTCCATCTTGCCCCGCTGCTCGGGAGTGAGCAGCGCCCGGGCATGCGCTGCACCACCCACCATCGCCAACTGCGCGGCCTGGCGGGCCTCCATCGCCTGCTGGGCGTAGCGCCGCACCACATCGGCGTCGGGCTGGTCGGCCTGCCACGCTTCGCGCAGCGCATCGTGGTGGGTCTGTGCCTCTTGGAGGGCCTGCTCGCGGGTGCCCTTCAACTCCTCGCTCAACTGCTCCAGCCTGGAGACCTGGTCCTCTGTGAGTCCCAGGAAGTCCTTGCGCTGGATCAGCAGCTGCGGTGCAAAGGCCGCGATCGATAACCCCGTGCCCGGCTCGTGCAGGCGCATCCGGCGCGGGGGGGGCTCGGGTGCCGCTTCCGGCTCCTGGGCCTGTAGCTGCCCCGCGGCCATCGCGGCCGCCACCGTCAGCCCCGCCACGATTCTGTTCAATGCCCTCATCGTCTCTCTCCTTCGCAGGCACCGGCAGCTCTCGCCGATGCGTGGGTTCCGCCTAGTAAGACGAGGGAGACGGTTGAGGTGTTAAGGCAAGAAAAGACGGCCAGCCTCGTACGGGAGTCGTCGAGGCTGGCCGGCAATCGGTGGCGCGCGGGACTAGCGCTCTTCTCCGCCCTCGCCGGCACGGCCGCCGAGCTGCTTGTCCATCATCAGCAGGGCCGGGCCGTGGTCACCCACCATCTCCAGCTGCGTGATCACGTCGCCAACCGACTTCTCCTCCTCCACCTGCTCGTTTACGAACCACTGCATCTGGAGCTGGGTCGGGTAGTGATTCTCCTCGACCGCGAGGTCGTAGATCTTGTTGATCGAGGCCGTCACCTTCTTCTCGTGCCCCAGCGCTGCCTTGAACGCCGCGAGCGTGCTCTCGTACTTTGCCGCGGGCTTCTCGATCGCCTTCAGCTCCACCCGCTCGCCGAGGTCACCGAGGAAGTCGAACAGGCGCAGCGCGTGGGCCAGCTCCTCCTCGTACTGCATCCGCATCCAGTGGGCAAAGCCGGGGAGGCTCTGGCTCTCGAAGTACGCGGACATCGAGAGGTAGGTGTAGGCGGCCTTGAACTCCATGGCGATCTGATCGTTGATCGCCTTCACCACTGCCTTGCTGGCCATTGTGAATCTCCGTGCAATTGAGGTATGACGTGGGGCAGGAAATATACTGTGGGGGCGTCCGGGGGCACCTCCCCCCCTATAATTGTATAGTATAGGGTAGCAGAGTACTCCGTTTTCTCGGCCGACCGGCCGGCAGACGCCCACCCAGCCGATCACCGTGGGCATCGGCCCGGCCGGTCACGTTAGGAGCTAGTTCGCGGCCCATGAAAGACCGATTCACCTCCTCGTCCCCCGACCTCCGCGGCGTCAAGGCGCGCGAGGTACGCGACTCGGTGGTCATCCGGTTCGCGGGCGACTCGGGCGACGGCATGCAGTTCACCGGCTCCCAGTTCACGCTGGAAGCCGCCCTCGCCGGAAGCGACATCGCCACGTTCCCCGACTATCCGGCAGAGATTCGCGCCCCGGCAGGCACCACCTACGGTGTCTCGGCCTTCCAGATCCACTTCGGCGGCAGTGACCTAACCACGGCGGGCGACGAGCCCGATGTCCTGGTGGCGCTCAACCCCGCCGCCCTCAAGGTGAGCTATCAGGACCTGCGCATCGGCGGGCTGATCGTGGTGGACACGGGCGCGTTCACCAAACGCAACCTGGCCAAGGCGGGCTACGAGACCAGCCCGCTCGACGACGACACCCTGGCTCCCTACCAGGTGCTCAAGCTGGACATCTCGCAGCGCACCCTCGATGCGCTCGACGAGTTCACGCTCAAGCAGAAGGACGCCTTGCGGTCCCGCAACATGTGGACCCTAGGGCTGATGCTCTGGATGTTCGGACAGGACCGCGAGGCGACGGCCGCTTGGGTCGAGCGCAAGTTCGCCAAGCAGCCCGAGATCGCGCGGGCCAACGTCACGGCACTCACGGCGGGCCACGCATTCGGCGACACGGTCGAGATGCCGATGGACGTGGTGGGCTACACCGTCGCCAAGGCCGACGTCCCACCGGGGATCTACCGCACCGTGACCGGGACCGAAGCCACGGCCTGGGGCTTGCTGGCCGGTACGCAGGCCGCCGGCCTGCCGCAGCTGTTCTTCGGCTCGTACCCGATCACGCCGGCCACCTCTCTGCTCCACGTGCTGGCCAACCTCAAGAGTCAGGGTGTGCTGACCTTCCAGGCGGAGGACGAGATCGCGGCCATTTGCGCCTCCATTGGTGCGTCGTACGCCGGGGTCTTGGGGGTGACCTCCAGCTCCGGGCCGGGCATCGCGCTCAAGGGAGAAGCGATGGGACTGGCAGTCGGCGTCGAGCTTCCCCTGGTCATCGTGAACAGCCAACGCGCCGGGCCCTCCACCGGGATGCCGACCAAGGCGGAGCAGTCCGACCTCTATCAGGCCGTCTACGGGCGCAACGGCGATGCGCCACTGCCCGTGGTGGCCGCCGCCACGCCCACCGACTGCTTCGACGTGGCGCTGGAGGCGGTACGGCTCGCCACGAAATACATGACGCCGGTGGTGATGCTGTCCGACGGCTACCTCGCCAACGCGGCCGAACCGTGGCTCGTACCAGATGCCGACGAGCTGCCGCGCTTCCCCGTGACGTTTCGCAGCGAGCCGGAGGGCTTCCGCCCGTTCCAACGCGACCCCCAGACCCTCGCGCGCCCCTGGGCGATTCCGGGCACGCCCGGTCTCGAGCACCGCATTGGCGGTCTCGAGCGCGACGCAGATACCGGACATATCTCGTACGACGCCGATAACCACCAGCGCATGACCGACGCGCGCCTGGCCAAGGTGCGGCAGATCGCGGACGACATTCCGGAGCAGGAGATCCAGGTCGGTGAGCCGCGCGGCGCCCTGGCGGTGGTGGGCTGGGGCTCGACCTACGGGCCGATCTACCAGGCCGTGAAGCGTGCCCGGGAGAATGGACTGGAGGTTTCGCACCTCCACCTGCGGCACCTCAACCCCCTGCCGAAGAACCTCGGGAAGCTGCTGCGAGACTTCGACCGGATCCTGGTTCCGGAGATGAACACGGGCCAGCTGGTCACTATCCTGCGGAGCACGTACCTGGTGGAGGCGGAGAGCCTGGGCAAGGTAACGGGCAAGCCGTTCAAGGTGAGTGAGATCCTCGACGCGATTCGCACGAGACTGGAGCGCTAGCATGATCGCCCCCAACGAGACCGCGCTGTCGGCCAAGGACTACGCCTCAGATCAGGAGGTGCGCTGGTGCCCGGGGTGCGGGGATTACGCCATCCTCAAGGCGATGCAGAAGACGCTCGCCGATCTCGCCGTGGAGCGCGAGCGCACGGTGTTCGTATCGGGGATTGGCTGCGCCGCCCGCTTCCCC
>JBDGYO010000108.1:0-7563 GCA_039584015.1 Gemmatimonadota bacterium
CGGGTCTGCGGGTGGTTGAAGTACTCCAACCCACGGCCCGTCGTCTGGCCCGTCAGGTTCGACTCCGGATCGAGACCGGTGTAGTCGGTCCACGTCACCAGGTTACGCCCGGACACCGTCACGTCGAGCGCGTTGAACCCAATGCTGTTGAGCCAGGGTGCCTGCCACGTGTACGCCAGCGAGACGTCGCGGATCTTCACGAAGCCGGACGGCTCGATGAACTGAGTTGACGGACCCGTGAAGCCGCTGCCCACGCCACCAATGTTCCAGGTATCCCAGTTGAGGGTGACCTGGGTGCCGGCACCCGGCCCCACGCCCGCGAAGGTCGTGTCGACACCAGCGCCATGCATCGGCAGCGTCTGTTCGTGCGTCCCGAAGTAGAACAGCGCACCCTTCGTGCCGTTCCAATGTTCGCCACCGGACTTCACGTCCAACAGGCCGCTGAGGCGCAGGTTGCCGAAGAGTGTGAACGTGCTGCGCAGGCTCCCCGTCCAGTCCGGGTTCGGGTCGCCGACCGCTCGCTGCTGCGGATCCTCGAGCGGCATGCCCGGCGTCGCACACCCGGGATCCCCCGCGCCGCAGATGTAGAGATCGCCCTCCGACCAGCCGCTGTAGGTATTGTCGATATCGACGCCGCCCACTGTCAGGGCGCGCCCGAATCGGATGAAATCACTGCCGAAAAGAATTGGGAACGGCTCACCTGGCATGACCCGGGAGCTCGTGCCCGCAAACCCGGCGAGGAAAACGTTCTCCGCACCGAGCAGGCTGTCCACGTTGCTGTTGTTCGTGGCCCAGTTGGCCGTGAGGCGCCACGAGAAGTCGCGCTGCTGAATCGCCAACCAGTCGAGCGATACCTCCCAGCCCCAGTTGCGCCAGGACGCACCATTCTCAGCGACCAGGGCAAAGCCCGTGCTTTGGGGGATGGGGAGGTTCATGATCGCGGCCTTGGTCTTGGAGCGGTAGTACGTGACCCCGAGATTCACGGCGTTGTTGAGGAACGCGAGATCGATGCCCGTCTCGAACTCGATCGTGCGCTCCGGCGTGATCCCGGTATTCCCCAGGACAGCCTGGTAGATCACGCCCTCGTAACCCTGGTACACGGTGTTCAGTCCGGCACCCGTGATCCAGCCATCGGCCAAGCCCACGGTCGTGAAGCCGCTCACGTTCGAGTAGAGCGGCGGCTGCCGACCGGCCTGGCCATACGCCGCACGCAGCTTCGCAAAGTCGAGTGGCACGTACTGCGTCAAATCCCACGCAATGCTGGCCTTGGGATACCAGAACTGGCTCGTCTCGGCGTTGCCGAGCGTGTCGACGTCGCCGCCGAACGTGTTCGAGCCGTCGTACCGCACGCCGCCCTTGAGGAACAGCTGGCCCCACAGGTCGAGCGCGAGGTCGGCGAAGTAGCCCTCCGTCCGCACCTTGGACTCGAACTCGTTGGGCGTGCGGTCGACCGTGAAGTCGAGCTGGCCCGTGCCGAGAATCAGGTTCTGCGCGTTCACCTGGAAGCGGCGGAACTGCGTCTGGTTGAGGTTCTGCCCGACGGTCAGGCTCCAGCCGAACGTCTCACTCGGCGTGCCCTGGAACGACATCAGGATCGTCTGGTCAAACACCTTGTTCACCAGCTCGGCCCGGATGATGAAGCCGTCGGGATACTCCGTGGAGCTCTTCGGGAACAGTGTCAGCCGCTGGTCGTTGGCGAAGTCGAGGCCCACGAGGTAGCGGACGTCCCACCACGGGAACGGATCCCAGTCCAACTGGATGTTCCCGGTGTAGCGGTCCACGTTCGCCGTGTTGGGGATCTCGTTCGCCACCCAGAACGGGTTGTCGTAGCCGCGACCCCGCACGAGCTCCGTCGGGTTGGGATAGCGATAGGAGCGGTGCAGCCCCGTCGCCGAGTCGATGTACGGCAGGTTGTTGAACTCCGGCGGCGTGCGGAGCCCACCCAGCAGCAACCCGCTGATATTCGAGCCCTGCTGAATCATGTCCCCATCACTGGTCGTGTACGCGAAGTTCCCCTCGATGTTGAGGTTATCGAGGAAGTCGTGCGCGCCCTTGAGCCGCGTGGTGAACCGCTTGTACTTCGAGTTGCCCTCGATGGCACCGTCGTGGTACAGGTAGCCCAACGAGAGGAAGTACGTGGTGCGATCCGTCCCGCCTGCGAGACTCAGCGAGTTGTCCGAGCGGACCCCCGTGCCGAACAGCTCGTTGGCGTGGTCATGGATCGGCGTGCCCGCAGCCAGCGACGGACCCCAGCTCACCGACGACGTCGGCGAAATGTTGTTGTTGGGATCGCTCGGATCACCGGCCGGGTCCACGAGGCCCTGCGACCAACCCGTCTGCAGGTTGGGGAGCCGGTTGACCTGGTCGAAGCCCAGCGAGCTCCGCAGCGTCACCTGCGTGGAGTTCCGCTGCCCCGACTTGGTCGTGATCATCACGACGCCGTTGGTGGCGCGCGACCCGTACAGCCCGGCCGCCGCGGCCCCCTTCAGAATCTCGATGCTCTCGATGTCATCGGGGTTGATGTCGGCCAGCCGGTTCTGGGTCGCCACGCCCCACAGGCTGCCCTGGCCCACTTCCACCGAGCCCGACCCCTCGACCGAGTACGACTCGTTCGTCACCATCACGCCGTCCACCACGATCAGTGGCTGCGTGCCGCCGCTGATCGACTTGGAGCCGCGAATCCGGATGTACGCTCCACCACCCGGGTCGCCCGTGGAGCTCGTGATCTCGACGTTGGGCGCCTTCCCCGCCATCGCCGCGACCAGGTTCGTCTCGGACTTGGACGCCGAAATGTCCTCGGCCCGAATCGAACTGATCGTCGTCGCGAGCTTCGCACGGCTCTCCCGCAACCCCTGACCGGTCACGACGACCGCCTCCAGGAGGAACGGGTCCGCGGCGAGTGTAAAGTTCTGCGTCAGCGCACCACCGGCCACGAGCGCCACCGTCACGGTCTGCGCCCGCAAGCCAATACGGCGAGCGGTGAGCTGTGCGCTGGTTTGGCCAGCCATGCGGGCCGCCGGCACGAACAACTGATACGTGCCGTCCTCACCCGTCGTGGTGGCCAGTTGCAGGCTCTGGATCAGAACCTGCGCGTTCTCCACGGCGAACCCAGCCTCGTCCACCACCGTCCCGGTGATGGTCATCTGAGCCTGGGCGTCCGTGGGCGCCGCCAAGGGTAGGAAGGCGAGGCTGAATAGCACCGCCCAGACAGGTGCTATTGGCCCGGCTCTCCATACGAACCTGCGACTCATAACGCACCTCCTCGTGTGAGATGTTTGCTGTGATGTCTCCGTGCCCCGAGGCGCGACGTGCTATCACGCGTCGGTGCGACGTGCGACACTGGTGGTGCCGCGCGAGTGGGGTCCTCCTTGAGCGTCGAAGGCGTGACGTACAGTGTGCCGGCCCGACCGCATAAGGAGGCCTGTAAGAAGACCAGTCGGCTCGCTCCCTCTCAGCGAGTGGCCTGTCAGGCGACAAGACGCAGCCGGCACACCGCACATTCTCAACCGGACGCGACGTTAACTGCTTGCACTCACCGCTGCGCGTTGCTTGCGGTGAGCGGTGCTGCTGTGCGGTGAACGGGCCTCAGGGTGGGACGAACAATTGGGCAGTTGCACAGCGTATCAGGTGGCAATACCCTGCGACGTCAACGCGAGTTCGCATCACACAAGTCACTGGAGGATTGTATGAGAACACTACTGTGCGTCCTGCTTGTCATCGTGTTGGTCTTCCGCGGTGTGGCCGCCGCAGCACAGAGTCCCACCTTCACGGTGACACAACTCACAAAACACCTGTACCTCCTCACCACCGACCAGGGCAGCTACACGACCAACACGCTTGCCTCTGTTGGGGACGACGGTGTGCTTCTCGTGGACACGCAGTCGAAGGATGTGGCAGAGGAGTTGAAGAGCGTCGTCGATGCCTTTGGCAAAGGTCTACCGAAGTACATCATCAATACTCATCGTCACGTTGAGCATGTAGGCGGCAACGCCATCTTCGGCAGTGCCCCAGTCGTCATTGCTCACGCGCTTGTTCGACACAAGCTCAGGAGTGGCAGCTTTCTCTTCGAGGAGTTCCCAGATGCAACGTTGCCTGACGTAACATTGACCGATTCGCTCAACATCCATTTCAACGGTGAGCGCATCACTGTCCACGCGTTGACCGGCGCCCACGACGACAACGAGATCATTGTGCATTTCACTGACTCCAAGGTCGTTCACCTGAGTTCTCTCGTAAACGGGTTCACTTTCCCATCGGTCGATGCGGACGGAGATGTCCTTGCATTTGCTCGCCTCGTTGAACGAGCGATGGAACTGTTGCCGCAGGATGTCGTCATCGTGTCAGGTCACAACGAGCCTGGCAGCTGGTCAGACCTTCGGTCTTACCGCGACATGCTGACCACGACGACGGCACTGGTCCGGAATGGCCTGGCCCAGGGGAAGAATGTCACCACGCTGCAGGAGGAGGAGGTCCTTGCCGACTGGGAGTCGTATGGCGCCAGCTACGTCAGTGTGAATGGATGGATTGAGTACCTGGCGGAGGGACTTGAGAGAAGAGTGGATAATCGGAGCACTGTGTTCGAGCCGCTCTACTACAAGTGGAGAGACGAAGGCGCCGAGGCCGCAGTTGAGTACTACTTCGCGTTGAAGCGTGACCGGTCAAGCGAGTATCGGTTCGGGGAGACCACCCTGCTGGCCATCGGCACAAAGCTGCTGAGCAACGGTCACGTTCAGGCGGCCGTGACGTTCCTGGAGGCAAGTCTGCAAGACTACCCGGAGTCAAGGTACGGCTATTACGTCAACTACAAACTGGCGCAGGCTCACGACGAGCTGGGGAATACAGAACGTGCAATAGTGCACTGCGAGAGAGCCTTGGCGCTGAATTCGGAGTACGGTGCGGCTGCAGCGTTGTTGGAGCGGCTCAAGAGGAAGGGCTGAATGGGCGTGGAGTAGGAAGGGCGCAGTGGCTCGTGGGACGGGGAGAACGCGCCGGGAGGACACCCGTCTCAGGACGCCTGTGAAGCCCCCGGGTTGGCAATCCTAGATGCCAGGCACCGCAGAGAGACTACCAGCCTCTATGAGCTGGAGTACGTAGAACCCGCTTACATCAGTAATGTAGACGTAGGACCCATCGTAATACGCGGAATGCGCTTCAAAGCCCTCGGCCTGTGCCAGCAGGCTGGGTCTCGAAGGATTGCTGATGTCCCAGACTTGCGGACCTCGTAGGTAATCGGCGATGACGAGCACATCGCCACTCGCCATAACCTGGTAGGCCTCCCCTCCGTCGTCGAAGGTATGCAGCTCCTGCGGTGACGCTGGATCGGAGATGTCGAAAACCGCCTTGCGTCCTGTATGACACCCCAAGAAAAGGAGGCTGCCCTGTATGTCGAGATTCCGGGCGCGACCCGTATTCGGGACGTGCCCTAGGTCCTCCGGTTGAGATGGTTCTGAAACATCCACGACAACCAGACCCCGTCCTCGAACAGCGACATAGAGGAATGCTCCATGCTTCGCCAACCCCTTTCCAGCTCCTCCATGATCGACCCTGGCGACGAGTGCCGGAGCCGCTGCGTCGTCAATGCGGATGATCGCCAAGCCACCCTGATCCTGAGTCACGTAGGCGTAGTCTCCATCCACCAACACCTGGTAACCGCCGTTCAGCTCGCGGTACCTGCCCAACACCCTTGGCTCCCGTGGGTTCTCGACATCAGCCAAGACAAGCCCATCCCGATACGAGACCAAGTAGGCGGTGTTGGACACAACCTCGACGCCGAACGCAGGGCCATCCGTTCGAACCCCCGCGACTCGCGTCGGGTCCGTTGGATCGTGAACATCGAGGATTGCCACGCCTTCATTGTGCGATACAAAGGCGTATCCGCCCTCAACATGTGCGTCATAGGTGGGCCGGATCTCACTGTTGCCAACTACCTGCAATACTTGGGACGCTGCGGTTCGTACTCCCGCCTGACCCTGTGCAACAGCCGGTCCAGCACACAAGGCGATCACGACAGCAGGCAAGTGCACTACGTAAGCAAGCCTCATAATGAGAGCCTCCTCAGAGAGTCTCCACACCTGCACGCAGAGCCGAATTCGCTCGTCCCCAAGTCCCCTACTGCTCGATCCCCAGGATCATGCGGGCGATAGCCCCCTCCAGTGACGGCGGCTCCACTTCGTCGCTATTAGCGAGAATGACAATCGTCAGGTCGTCGTCAGGATAATGTGCCAAAGCACTCGAGAAGCCACTGATCCCACCACGGTGTGCAATCTTGCGATGGCCCCGGAAGTCAATGATGACCAGCCCGTACCCAAATGGAGTCATGGATCCGTCGCTGAGAACCGTCGGTGTCGCCATGCGACGAAGACTGGCTGCGGTTACTAGCCGATTCTCACTCAGTGCTTGCTGCCACCTAAGAAGATCAAGAACGGTCGAACAGAGTCCCCCTGCCGCGCCCGGCGGGAACATGCTTATCGGCTCGTCGTTGACAAGGGCACTCCCATCCAGTGTGTAGCCCTCTGCCCGATGCGGGATAATTGGCTTCTCATGGCAGTAGGACGATCCTCTCATGCTGAGGGGACGGAACAGGTGCTGCTCAGTGTACTCCGGGTACGACTGCCCAGAGACGACCTCGATGATCATGCCCAATAGGTAGTACCCCGAGTTGGAGTACCGCTGTGCGGCGCCTGGAACGAAGGCCAGCGCCTCCTTGTTGATCAGCTCCAATACCTCTTCGTGCGTGAGGTCCAGGCGGGATTTCCAGTCAAACAGTGGCTGTCGTGTATAGCTCCCGAATCCGCCCGTGTGTGTCAATAACTGGTGTATCGTGACCGTTTGTCCACCAGTTGAGCAGCTCGGTATGAAACTGGCAAGGTCATCATCTAACCGGAGTACTCCCAGCTCCACAAGCTGCATTATCGAAACGGCAGTGAATTGCTTTGTGAGCGAGCCAATTCGATACACGGTCTCACTCGATGCCGGTATTTCATTCTCTAGGTCGGCAAGACCATACCCCTTGGCAACCACAACATCGTCGCCGATCTGCACGCCGACGGCGTAGCTCGGCGTCAACCCCTCATCCAGTGCTGCAATGACTATAGAATCGATCTGCTTCTGGAGTTTGCCGACCTCCGCCTGACCCCTTGCAACAGCCGGTCCTGCACACAAGGCGATTACGACAACAGGCAAGTGCACTACGTAAGCAAGCCTCATAATGAGAGCCTCCTCAGACTACTGCGCCCGCCTCACTTAGGAGGCCTTATTAGGGTTAGACGGCGATTCGGACTCCCGCAACTCTTGGATGATGTTTGTGCCCTTTCCAGAGCGCGACGCCCACTCAAAGTGTTCGACTATTTGAACACGGGAGTCGTGACTCATCCGCAGTTCGCAGCTGGAATGTCCGCCGGCGAGTGTACCGTTTTTCTCTACTTGGCAGTAGCGAAATTCAAACTCAAAACCGCGTACGATGCCGACCAAATATCCGCGATCGATTGGCCCGCCAGCGTAGGTTGCCCACACTCGCTCAGCGCTCTGACAGAATTCGAACACGGTGTCCGCGTTTATGACGCC
>JBDGYO010000527.1:0-2033 GCA_039584015.1 Gemmatimonadota bacterium
CCAAAGTTTGGTGCAAACTTACCAGCCAATTGTCCTTGAACCCAAGAACCACGGGCTGCACCTTCTAATGATGTCATTGCTCTTTGTAGTAATTGTGCTGCACGAGGAACCTTAAGTGCTTGATCTAATGCTGCTAAACCTTCAGGGCTACTGTATGCTGCTTGAATTGCAGGAATACCTTTGAAACCTGGAGGAACAACAGCAAAACCACCTTCGATTCTGAAAACAAAGTTGTTTAGTGCTTCAGCATAATCAACTGCACTTTGTGGGTTCTGATACAAACCTGTCTCTGTTCTGGTTAGATTTGCAATCTCTTCTGCATTAAGTTTAACTGTTAGAAGATCATCAGGTGTAGCAGTTGCATCACCTGTTTTCGAAACCACCCAAGCTTGCCATTCATCAGGAGTAAGTTGTTGCTTACCTGATGTAATCAATTCTGCAGCATAATCATATGTAAGTGTATTCAATCGATTGAAAGCTTCATCTTCACTGATTGCTGTTCCACCAACAAAACCTTCATCAAGTTCTGTGTATTCATAGAATCGAGATTTACCACCTGCATATGCACCTTTGTATGCTTCTTCTAAAGCTTCTCTTGTTGCTGCAGTTCTTTGAATATCTATTGTGTATCCAATCAGTAGTTGTTCGAGTGAAGCTGCTTCATCACCAGCCAGTGCAGGTTGTGCTCTCTTCATAGCTTCTGCAAGATTCTCAAGTTCTCTAACATCGAATGAGTAACTCAATCCTATTGAAGCTTTATCAAATGCTTCATCAAACTTTGCTTTACCTAAGATGTTTGCATTGTTTCCAAAGTAAGCTTGCATTATTTGTTTGTAAGCTGGCTGGCCTAAGTTCTCAGCTAGCAGCATTCGTGTTTGTTGTGTTGCTCTTGTTGCTGTAGCAATGTCAGATAAACTCGCACCACCAACACTCATTTTTGCAACTTCTGAGATTACACCGCTTGCATCTTTGCCGCTGTCTTTTGCAACACGGCTGTATGCTTCAGGTAAAGAACGTGTTAAACCACCTTGTGCATCATTGTTTAAAGTTTGGTATTGTTCAATCCTAATTTTTGCTGTTGGTGGTGGTTCACTAAATGTAGGTTGTCTGCCTCTGAATGTTTTGTTGTATGCTGATGAAGCTTTTTGTTGTCCACTTTCAATAATTTCTTTTGCTTTATTGACAACAAAACGTGGGGTTATTGCTGCTCTTCTGGAAGGTGGTGTTGCAGCAACTCGATATGTGGCAGGCTTAACATCTGTTATTCTTGCAGCAGTGCCTGTTCTATTTGCAAATGCTTCCATTATTGATTCAATACCAACACCTAATTCTTTTGCTGATACAAATGTTCCAAACCCCTTATCATCAGGTGGAACTAAGATTCCTTCTAATGGTTCCTGTTTCGTTTTTCTGTAAAAGCCTGTGTTTGGATCAAATGTGAATTGTTCTTGATACCTTCTCATGATGTCAGCAAGTTCATCAAAATTATTATCCATCCAGCTTCGTGTCACAATTGTGCTGGGTGTGAGAAGAATGTAATCATCAGGCATATCATCAGCCAATCTTGCAGCTACAGCTTTGAGTGCTTCATCATAACCTTGAACAAAACCTTCTGAAGTTGTCATGCCAAATTGTGCAGGTGCTTTACTTCTTCCTGCTTCATAACCATCTAAAGCTGTCTTGTAGTATGGATTACTTGCCAGTTCAGATAAAAACTGGGTAGGATTCTTACCACTGTCAACAATTCTTTGTGCTGCTCTTAATTGTGATACACTTAATTCTGTAGGATCGATGCCCATTTCCAAAGCTTTGGCTGCAACAACTTGATCAACAACAAAATCAGCAAAAACATTTCGATAATCACCTGTGGCCTTTGCTGCTTCTCTTACTTCTTGTGTTGCTTTGCAGTTTCATCAACGATAGCAATAGCATCTCTCATACCTTTGGCATTCATTGCCACCTTTGCACCTTTAACAGGCTGAAGCAATGAAAGAGCGCCAGTAAATGGAACAAACAATTCAGCAACAGTTCCA
>JBDGYO010000528.1:0-2244 GCA_039584015.1 Gemmatimonadota bacterium
GTAGATGTATTACACTCTAATACAGAAGAAGCAATTTATAGAGCACATCAACGGTCAATGAAGGAGGCAAGACATGGCAACCAATGAAGTAGAAATTGAACTGAAATTAACAGGTGCAGAAGAAGCCGTTGAAGGTTTTCAAGAAATTGGCGAAACGTCAAAGGCAATGGCTGAAAGATTTGTCAATGATAATGATAAACTTGGTGAAGGCCTTGGCGACCTAACCGGCAATGTTCAAGGCGTAATAGGTAGCGTAAAGGGATTAAGCACAGCACTTTCAACAAGCGGTCAAGGCTTTATGGCTTTAGTTGGTCCTATTGGTGCAGTGGTCGCCGCCGGTTATGCACTTTATGAAACCTTTTTAAATATTAGTGGGGCAGCACAAGAAGCCGAAGACAGAACAGAAGCAATGGCCGCCGCCGCCGGTGATCTTCAAAGCAAGTTAGAAGCCCTTGCAGAAAAAGGGGTGATACTTACCACTGAAGAATTAAGAAAGTTTTCAAGAGCGACTTTAGAAGCACAGCTTGCCAAAGAAGCTGTACAAAAAAGAATTGAAAAATTAACACCTAAATATACAGAATTGACCGAAGCCCAAGAAGGTTTAAATCATGCTCAAAAAGTTTACAATGAAGGCAATATTGGCGATGTGCTTTTACAGTCTATTGGGTGGACTGATGATCTTACAGAGTCAAGAGAAAGATTGACGAAAGCAAACCAAGCCTTAAATCAATCTCTTGATAAAATATTGCCTACACAAATTGAAGCTAATAAGAAAATAGCTGAATCAGCTAAGCAAGAAAAAGAAGCCGAAGAAAGAAGTAATGAAGCAAGGATTGCTAGGATAAAAGAAAACCAAACAAGACTTGATACTATAAAGTTAATGCAAGAAGAAACAAAGGCAAGTGAAGAACAGGCCAAAATCTTTGATGCACAACAAAAACAAAAAAGAGCATTGCTTGAACTAGACATTGAAAGAAATAAAGAAAATGACCAGTTCTTAAAACAACTTGATGAAAGACTTAAGAAAGAAGTTCAAGCACTTGAAAAGTCAGGCAACGCCAAAAAAATTATCATAGCTAGAGGTGAAAAAGAAGTTGAAGACATAAGGCAAGCAGCTAGAGAAAAAGAGCAAGCTGAAGAAGAAAGAGCAAGGGCAAGGCGACTAGCACGAAGAAGGGCCGCCAATGCCAAGGCACAAGCAATGGCAAGACAAAGGCAAGCCGAAGAAGCACAGTTAAGAGCTCTAGGCTATGAGAAATTAAGACTTGATGGAATAGACCAGCTTGAACTTCTTGAAATGCAATATAAAGACAGCTTAAAGCTAGTTGGTGATAATGCTAACAAAAAACTAATCGTTGAAATGAAATATCAAAACGAACTTCAAAAGATTAGACAAGAGCAAGAAGCAAAAGACAAACAGAAAAGACAAGATCAAGCAAGGCTTGAAGTTGAACAACAGAAAGCACTAGCTGAACAAAGGCAAGCCTTTATTCAATCGACTATTGAATTTGATAATCAAAGAATAGAAGACGAAACAGAGCGACAGCTTGCACAGCTTGAGCACAGATACAGACAAGAGATTGCACTTAATGAATATTCACAAGAGCAAATCACAGAACTGCAAAGACGCTATTCAATAGAACGCCAAGAAATTGAGAAGGCTTCAATAGATGCACAGATTGAAAAAGTGGGTGAATTCACAAGCATGTATAGTGCCGGCCTTGCAGAAGCTGCATATAATTCTTTATTGTTTGGTGAAAGTTTCCAAGAGAGCGTTGGTGTAATGTTGGTGGCCCTTGGTCGACAGGCAGCCGTAGAAAGTTTAATGGAGACAGCCAAAGGCACAGCGGCCCTATTTCTGCCAGGTGGTCAAGCCTTAGCGGCCGGACACTTTAACTTGGTGGTGGCTCAAGTGGTGGCGTTGGTAGCGGTGGCGATACTTCACCAACAGGCACACCACAAACAGCACCAACCCCGCAAAGGGAACAAGCAGACACACAAGCAATGGTCTTTAATATTAACTTTGGGGGTGCTGTGATATATGATACTCAGAGAGCAGCCGAACAAGCCCTTGCAGATCGGATTACAAATCTGCAAAATACAAGAAGACGTGGAGCACCAAGGAGGTCGATGTAATGCCATTAAATAACCCCGCCCCACAATTTGGATTATTGACTTCTTGGGATATGAGAAGCCTTGCAGATACCGAACTTTTTACAAGGTCCGGTGGTAGTGCTGTGGAAA
>JBDGYO010000109.1:0-8228 GCA_039584015.1 Gemmatimonadota bacterium
CGACGGCCACCAGCACCATGTAGATCTGCTCGGTCTGGCGGATGCCGTCGTGGAGGCTTCGCAGGCGCGTGGAGAGGCGTGTCACCTGCGCTGCAATCTAAGCGCTTCTCGCAGGCGCGCGCCCCCTTGCGCACCGCCGCGGTCAGTTACCGAATGGGTGCCCGGTGCTCGCCTGGAGGCGGGCCATGTCGACCTGGCCCGCAGTGAGTTGTGTGCGCTGGCCCAGAGGGCATCGGGGCGCCATGAGGTTCCCGGCATCGCTGCAGGGGACGTGGAACAGGCTCAGGGAATGTCCCAACTCGTGCGCCAGGATGCGCGGGCCGGAGCCGGCGAGGTCCCGCAGGCCGGTCGGGTCGACCTCGGAGCTGATCACCGCCGGGCTCACCCCGCCGCCCGAGATGAAGATCCCCCCGACGAACCCGCCGAAGTCGCGCACGAAGTAGACGTCCCAGCCCCCGTCGAGTAGCTGACCTGTCGGAAGGAGTGACGCTACCAGCGCCGGTGTCAGCGGAATCTCGCCCCGCAACGCCCGCGCGAAGTCCTCCCCGTTGTGCGCCTCCTCGCGCACGACGGATTCGATCTGCCAGACGACGTCGCCCTGATCCCAGATCCGGTTGGCGCCGTCGAACAGCGTGCGAACCTCGCCGTCGCTGAGCGATGTGTTGAGAGAGGACACCGCGGCATCCTGCAGCAGGTGCACACGGACCGAGAGAGTGAGCTGGCCGTCGTCCCCGCGCTCGGGACTGGTGCCGTCGCTGCAGGCGAAGAGGAAAAGGGCCGTGAGCGCGACCGCCCAGTAGGGGAGGCGTGCGCTGCGGATCGTACTGGGAGGTAGTGGAATGCTGCGACCCACGGCCCCGAATTCCGTGTGTGTTGCCCTAGAGAACACGGGCGGGCCAACGCGGGTTCCCGCCGGGGTAGGGCCCCAGATCGGGGGTGCCTTGTGGTCACCCTTCCCCCCTCTGCATTATCCCCCGTGGTCACAACGCGCAAAGGGAGGGGACGACGATGGAGCAGTTCATTCGGGGGATGCCCAAAGCCGAGCTGCACCTCCACATCGAGGGGACGCTCGAGCCGGAGCTGATGTTCGAGATCGGGGAGCGGAATGGGGTATCTATCCCGTTTGCCTCGGTCGAGGAGGTTCGGAAGGCCTACGAGTTCAGCGACCTACAGTCGTTCCTGGACATCTACTACGCCGGTGCAAACGTCCTGTTGAAGGAACAGGACTTCTACGACATGACCTGGGCGTACCTGCAGCGGGTGCACGCACAGAACGTGCGGCACGTGGAGATCTTCTTCGATCCCCAGACGCATACCGACCGCGGCGTTCCCTTCGAGACCGTGATCACCGGGATCCACCGCGCCCTCGAGGACGCCGAGCAGCAGTTGGGAATTTCCAGCAAGCTCATCATGTGCTTCCTGCGCCACCTCAGCGGTGAGGCCGCGCTGGAGACCCTCGAGCAGGCGTTGCCCTTCAAGCAATGGATCATCGGTGTGGGGCTCGACTCCTCCGAGGTGGGCCACCCGCCGCAGAAGTTCACTGCTGCGTTCGATCGCGCACGGGCCGAAGGGCTGCTCACGGTGGCGCACGCCGGCGAGGAGGGTCCCCCTGAGTACATCTGGGAGGCGCTGGACCTGCTCCACGCGAAGCGCATCGATCACGGGGTGCGGTGTGTCGAAGACGAGAAGCTGGTGGAGCGGTTGCGCCACGAGCAGATCCCGCTCACGGTGTGCCCGCTCTCGAACGTGAAGCTCTGCGTGTACGACCGCATGGCGGACCACAACCTCAAGCGACTGCTGGATGCCGGGCTCTGTGCCACCGTGAACTCCGACGATCCCGCCTACTTCGGCGGATACATGAACGAGAACTTCCTCGCGGCGCAGCAGGGGCTCGACCTGACCCGCGACGAGGTCGTGCAGCTGGTGCGCAACTCCTTCGAGGCGACGTTCCTCGATCGGTCACGCAAGGATGCGTTGGTGAAGGAGCTGGATGACTACGTCGCGACCGCGGCGTAGTGCGACGCGTCAGCGTCCATACTGAGTCCTGGCCGATCCGGGGGGTGTTCCGCATCTCACGGGGCGCCCGGACGAAGGCCGAAGTGGTCGTCGTCGAGGTGAACGACGGCGACCACACCGGGCGCGGGGAGTGCGTCCCCTACCCACACTACGGGGAGACGGTCGCCGGGGTCGTGGCCCAGGTGCAGGGGATTGCCGATCCAGTGGCGGCGGGCCTGACCCGTGAGGAGCTGCTGGAGGCGCTGCCGCCCGGTGCCGCCCGTAACGCCGTGGACTGCGCCCTGTGGGACCTGGAGGCGAAGCAGCTGGGACGGCGCGTGTGGCAGCTCGCGGAGGTGCCGGAACCCGGCCCCCTCACCACTGCGTACACCATCAGCCTGGACGAGCCGCAGAAGATGGCCGAGGCCGCCCGGGCCCAGGCGCATCGTCCCCTCCTCAAGGTCAAGCTCACCGGGGCGGACGACCTCGCACGCCTGACGGCGGTGCGCTACGCCGCTCCCGACTCGCGCATCATCGCCGACGCCAACGAGGCGTGGACGCCGCAGGTGTTCCGCGAGGTGGCGCCGGAGTTGGCAGCGCTCGGGGTGGAGATGGTGGAGCAACCGTTTCCCGCGTCCCAAGACGGTGGGTTGGCCGAGCTCGAGCATCCCGTGCCGATCTGCGCCGACGAGTCGTGCCACACGAGTCGCGACGTGGCCGCCGTCTCGGATCGGTACGAGCTCGTCAACGTGAAGCTCGACAAGACGGGTGGGCTCACCGAGGCGCTGCGATTGGTGACGGCAGCGCAGCAGGCGGATGTGGGGGTGATGGTCGGCTGCATGGTGGGGACGTCCCTGGGTGTGGCGCCCGCCACGCTCCTGGGGTGGGCCGCGCGCTACGTGGATCTGGATGCCCCCCTGCTGTTGGCCGAAGACCGGCCGGATGGGCTCGAGTTCGAGGGAAGCGTGCTGCAGCCGCCGGGACCAGAGTGCTGGGGCTGAGCCTCGGAGCTAGATCTCCCGCGCGACGACCCGCCGCAGTGTCGCCTCATCCACGTTGCCGCCTGTGAGAATCACCGCTACGCGCTTGCCGGCGAGCTCCTCACGCAGCTTCAGCAGCCCGGCCAGGCCGGCGGCCCCGGCGGGCTCCACCAGGTTGTGCGTGGTGCGCATGACCAGGCGCATCGCCTCGGCGATCTCGCCGTCGCTCACCGTCACGAAGCCGGCGAGCCCCTCGCACAGCGTCGGCAGCGTCATCTCGTACGACGAGCGCGTGGCGATCCCGTCGGCAAAGGTGTCGGCGGCCGGCGTGGTGAGCGGACGGCCGGCCTTCCACGACTGGTAGATCGCCGCGGCGCCCTCGGCCTGCACCGCGTAGACCTTCGCCTCGGATCCCAGCTCCCGCAGTACGGTGAGGGCTCCCACCGTTTGCGAGCCGCCGCCAACCGCGATCACCATGGCATCGAGCGCCGCGTCCTGATCCAGCAACTCCAGGGTGATCGTGCCCGCGCCCGCCAGCACGTGCGGGTTGTTGGTGGAGTGCACCAGGGTGAGCCCGCGGTCCCGCACGGCTTCCTCGACGGCGGCGAGTGCCTCGTCGTAGTCGCGTCCCACCTCGACGAGCTCCGCCCCGTACCCCCGCATCGCCTCGTTCTTTTCCGGGTTGTTGCCGTGCGGTACGAAGATCGTGACGGGCACGCCGAGCAGCGCGCCGGCCCAGGCCATCCCCTGGCCATGGTTACCGCGGGTGGCCCCGGTGATGCCGCGGCTGCGCTCGGCGTCGGACAGGGCCGTGACGGCGGAGAGGCCGTTGCGGGCCTTGAACGAGTTGGTGGGGTTGTGGTTCTCGTGCTTCACGACAACGCGGATGCCGTGGCCCACCGTCTCGTCGAGGGCGGCGTACTCGCGGGCCGCGGTTGGCACGAGGTGCCCCGCGATCCGCTCGCGCGCGGCGCGCACGTCGGCCAGCGTGATGGGCCAGGTGTTGCTCGTCATCGGCTCATGCGCGTGAGAACTCCGCTTCGTCGATCGCCGCCAACTCGTCGGTGGAGAGCCGTACGTTGGCCGCAGTGTGGGAGTCGAGGGCGTGCTCTACGGTGCGGGCCCCGGGGATCGGGATCACGCTGTCGGCCTGTGCCATCACCCAAGCGATCACGACCGCATGGGGGGAGATGCCGTGTCGCTCGGCGATGGGTCGCAACGTCGGGTGGTCGGGCAGCTTCTTGTTGAGGCGTCCGCCGCCCACGGGGCTGTAGGCCAGGAACCCGATGCTGCGATGCGCGCAGTAGCGCGCGACGCCGGTGTCCAGGGCCTCTCGGAAGAACGGGTTGAGCCGGTTCTGCACCGTTTCCACGTGGACGAGCTGCTCGGCTTCCTGGATCTCCTCGACCGACACGTTTGACAGGCCGATCCAGCGGATCTTCCCCTCCTGCTGCAGCTCGGCCAGCGCGGCCACGCTCTCGCCAAACGGCACCTGCGGATCGGGGGCATGCAGCTGGTACAGGTCGATCTGCTCCACGCCCAGCGCCTGGAGTGATCGCTCGCACGCCTGCCTCAGCCGTGCGGGGTGGGCATCTCGCTCCCAGCGTCCCTGGGGTCGGGTCAGGCCGCCCTTGGTGGCGATCACCATCTGCTCCCGCACCCCGGGCCACGCCGCTACAGCCTTGGCCACGAGCCGCTCGTTGTGGCCGATGTCGTCGTCGTCCATGCAGTAGACGTCGGCGGTGTCGATCAGCGTGACCCGCGCGTCGAGCACGGCGTGAATCACGCGGATCGCTTCGCGCTCGTCGGACGGCCTCCCCTGGATCGAGAGCGGCATGCCCCCGAAGCCGATCTCCGAGACCTTGGGTGCGCTGGGCCCGAGTGGGCGCGTCTGCATGCTCGATTCCTCTTCCGCGGTCGGCGCGGTGCGACCGCGCTTCGGTGTCCCCCACACAGGGCCCCGCTGCGCGGCCGAGCGGCACGCAGCGGGGCAGTCGAGTCTCGAATCGGTGGACGCCGGACCTATCGGTGCCGGCGCATGTCCTCCGCCATCGACTTGATCGTCGCCAGGCTTCGCACCATCTCACTCCACCCGTACCACAGTGCGTAATCCGGATTGGCATGGAAGGTACCCTGAAACGCCCGCATGCGGTGCTCCGAGTGCATGACGAACAACTCCTGCTCGACGGGCGTCGGGGCGTCGTGGAACGTCAGCAGATCGGGGAAGGCGTAGCTGTAACCTTCGGGCTTCTCGAGCGTGCCGTCCTCGTACAGACCGGCGACCACGTGGATCGCCTCGGCCAGCAGCCGATCGGTCTCCCGAATCATGTCATCGCCCTTCTGCAGTTCCGCCCGGGCGTAGTTCTCCGAATGGCAGCGGCTACACACCTGGATCATTGCCCCCCGTTCCTTCTCCCACGCCTCCTCGGTGAGCCGCGCGACGTCCGCCGCTCGGACCACATCGAGCCGGGCCGTGGGTTGTCCTGCCGGGTCCAGCACGCCCAGTGCCTGGAGAATGGTCGTCCGGTCGGCGGCCCACTGCTCGTCCTCCGGCATGGGCAGGCGCACAGCCAGGAAGCCCCACGCTGTGCGCACCTCGTGATTGCCAGCCACCATGTGGCACGTCTGGCAGGTCGGCGCCGCAGCGTTTTCAGGTAGGACGCCGTTCTGCTTCAGCAGGAAGCGCACGCCGTGCTTGGAGGCCGAGTACATCTCCCACTGTGGGTGATCGAATCCCATGTGACAGGTTTGACACGCCTGCGGCTGCTGGGCTTCCTCGACCGAGAACAGGTGCCGCGTGTGGCATGCGTCGCACGACGCCACCCCGTAGCCGGCACCCTGCTCCTTGAGTGTTGCGATCTCCTCTTCGCTCTTGAGGCCGATCTTGTGGCATCCGCCGCACCCCTTCATGCCCTCGGTGAGGGCCACCGGCAGGGCGTGCGTCGTGGGCATGGCGTTCATCGCCGCCCAGGCGGCCGCGTGCTTGCCACGGGAGAACTCCTGCACCCGATTGGCGTGGCACGTGCCGCACGTGCTCGGCGTGGGGAGTGACACCTTGTCGTGGTCGTATTGCGTGGTGTGTTCGGTGCCGTGGCAGACACCGCAGGTGATCCCGTTCTGCCCGTGCTGGCTCATCTGCCAATCGGTCACGATCCTGGGGGTCACGCGGGTGTGACAGTCGAGGCAGTTGGCGTTCTGGGCGCGTGCAAACGATGGAACTGCGAGGGTCACCACCACCAGAAGGAGTGCCGAGACCGCGATGAGTCTCCGCATTTCACCACCTCCCACCATTATCTGTACGGTCTTAGTGTGGATAGCACGAGAATGCGCGCTGAGCCTGGCGTTGTCAACGCGGACAGCGCGTGCACGCGGGATCCCTGGCAGAGCGGTCTGTGACGGTGCAGATTGACGATCCCTAACACACGAACGAGGGAACCGTGAGAACACGCATCGGCATTACACTGGGTCTGGTCACGCTCGTCGCCTCGACGTTGCTGGCCCACGATCTGTTCCTCAAGCTCGAGAGCTACTTCGTCGAGCCCGAGACGGCGCTCGAGATCCTCGTCTTGAACGGCACGTTCAGCCAGAGCGAGAATGCCGTTACCGCCGATCGCGTGTTCGACATCTCGCTCGTCGCGCCGTCGGGGACGAGCCGTCTCGACACCTCGGCGTGGCGGGTGCAGGGAGACTCTGCCTGGCTGCGGCTGCGCGCCGGCGAGGCCGGGACGTACGTGGTGGGGGCCGCGACCCTGCCGCTAGAGCTGACGCTCGAGGCGGAGGATTTCAACGAGTATCTCGAGCACGACGGCGTCCCGGACATCCTGGCGTATCGCGCGGAGCGAGGTGAGCTCGAGAAGCCCGCGACGGAGCGGTACTCCAAGCACGTGAAGGCCGTGTTCCAGGTGGGCTCGGACCGCTCCGACGGCTTCTCAACGGTGCTGGGATATCCCGCCGAGATCGTTCCGCTGGCCAACCCCTATGAGCTTTCCGTGGGGAGCGTGCTGCGGGTGCGGTGTCTGGTGGATCGACACCCCGTGGCCGATCAGACGGTGCTGTGGGGAGGGGAGGGCCCGGACGGCACGATTGGGGAGCGGGCCACGAGGGCCGACCAGAATGGCATTGCCGAAGTGACGATCGACGCGCCGGGCAAGTGGTACGTGAAGTTCATCAACATGGTTCCCGCGCCGGAGCCCGAGCTGGACTACGTGTCCCGCTGGGCGACGCTCACGTTCCAGGTTCGCTGACCGATCCCATCGCGAATCCGGTACGCGGCCGTTGCGCAATCGTCATGCGGGCGGCACCATTGAGCTGACTAGCGTGTAATTCTGGGCACCCGACCCTTGGGTTGGGTGCCCGAGTGTCCAGTGGAACGAGCTAAACGACTGTCACAGAATAAGTTACGAGTATGCGAGCCAACCCGGTGAAGCGCCATGCCTGAGCCGACCGGAGACGGTCCGCGGCCCCGCCTCGCTGCCATCGACGTCGGAACGAACTCCATCCGCTTCGTCGTGGCCGAGGTCGAGCCGGACGGCAACTACCGCGTCCTCGACGAGGAACGGGAGATGACGCGGCTGGGGCGGGGTCTGTTCGAGACGGGCCGCATCGGCCGCGGGCCGATGGAGCGCTCGCTCGAGGCGCTTGCCAAGATGCGGGCGATCGCCGACGGGTTCGGCGTGCAGGAGCTGCGGGTGGTGGCTACGAGCGCCGTGCGCGAGGCCGCCAACGGCCGGGAGTTCCGCCGCGAGGCGACGCGCCGCTGCAAGGTCAGCATCGACGTGATTTCCCCCGACGAGGAAGCGCAGCTCGCCTTCAAGAGCGTGATGCGCCACTTCGCGCTGGAGGAGCGATCCTTCGCCGTGGTGGATATCGGGGGTGGCAGCGTGGAGGTGATCTTGGCCGCCGCGGGCATGGTGAACCAGGTGCATTCGCTCCCGCTGGGAGCGGTGCGCCTCACCGAGCGCTACGTGAAAAGCGATCCGCTCAAGCCCAAACACTGGAACAAGCTGCGGCGCGCGATCGACAAATCCATCAAGGCCGAGATAGGGCGGCCCCCGTTCGCCACCGAGGTGATGGTGGGAAGTGGCGGCACCTTCACCAACCTGGGCGAGATGGTGCAGTGCGAGCGGGAAGGTCGGGTCAGCCAGGTGCGCAACTACGCCATCACGCGGGCCGACTTGAAGCGCCTGCTCGACCGCCTGCGCGAGACGCCGCTGGGTTCTCGCAGGAAGCTGTGCGGCCTCAACCCCAAGCGCG
>JBDGYO010000110.1:0-7474 GCA_039584015.1 Gemmatimonadota bacterium
ATCGTCCTTGAGAATGAGGATGAGGTTCTGCGCACCGTAGACGCTGCCGACCGGGATCACCATGCGCCCGCCCGGCACGAGCTGCTCGACGAGCGCTGGAGGGATGTAGGTGGGCGCGGCCGTCACGATGACCGCATCGAAGGGCGCCTCCTCTAGCCAGCCGAAATGTCCGTCCGCATGATGCACCGCCACGTCGACGTACCCGAGCCGCTCCAGTCGCGCGCTCGCGCTCGCAGCTAGTGCGCCGAAGATCTCCAGCGTGTGCACCTCGACGCCGACCTCGCCCAGGACCGCCGCCTGATATCCCGAGCCGGTTCCCACCTCGAGCACCTTCATCCCGGGCGATAGTCCCAGCACCTCGGTCATGTACGCTACGATATACGGTTGGGAAATCGTCTGCCCATGCTCGATGGGCAGGGGGTGATCGCCGTACGCACGCCGCAGGTGCTCGCGTGGGACGAATTCGTGGCGGGGCACCGTGCGCATGGCACGCTGCGTTGCCGAGTCCGTGACACCGTAGGCGTAGATGAGGTCGGCCATCCGCTCGCGCTGCTCGTGGTAGGGATCGCCCTCCTGGGCAACGGCGGTCGTGACCCCGAGGAGCGGGACGAGCAGCCAGGCGAAGCGGCGCGTACGGCTACCCGGCGAGCGAGCGCAGCACGCGTTTGTCCAGACGGTGGCCCCCATTGTATTTGATCGTCTCGTAGGGAATCTCGTGCTTGAGGAGACGCTCCTCGGATTCCTCGAGCTTGGCCGCTGGCACGAGCTTGTCCCGTGTGCCCACGACCAGCGTGAGGCGCGAGTCCTCCAGCTTGGCCCACGCCACCTCCAGGTCGAGATCGGTCGGGAGGATTTGCCCCCATAGGATGAGCCGGTCGGCGATGGCGTTGCCGTGACTGATCCAGCGGGTGGCAGTGTGGGCGCCCTGGGAGAACCCCAGCACGTACACGGTCACGGACGCCCGGTCTACGCGCTTGAACACGTGCTTGTAGAGCGAGTCGAGGTAGCTGACGTAATCCGCGATCTCGGCGAGGCGATCCCCGCGGGTCATCCAGCTGGCACCGACGGTTCCTCCGTCGTGGTCGGTGTAGAAGCGAGAGAGTCCCTCTGGAGCGATCACCAGCCGCTGGCCGTCGTCGAGCAACTCGAAATGCTTGAGGAACACCTGAGCCAGCTCCGCGTAGCCGTGGCACACGAACCACACTTGCCGCAGGTGGTTGCCGAACGATCCCAAGGTGAAGTAGCGGGCCGTGCGCGGAACTGGGAAGTGATGCTGCTGCATGTCGCCAACTTATCCCGCGAGATTGCGATCGGCGAGGGTTGGCTCAGGCGGGCGCCGGCCGCAGCGGCCGCCCCGGAAGCTCTTCGGTCCGCTCTCCGTCACGCAGCACGAAGCGCCCGTTCACCATCACGTGCGCGATCCCGACGGGGTACTGGTGCGGCTGCTCGAACGTGGCTCGGTCGGTCACGCGGTCGGGGTCGAACGCCACTAGGTCGGCGAAGGCCTCCGGCGCGATCACACCGCGTCCCTCGAGGTGCAGCCTCGCCGCCGGCAGGGCGGTCATCTTGTGAATGGCTGTCTCGAGCGGCATCACCCGCTGCTCGCGGCAGTAGTGGCCCAGGACGCGGGGGAACGTCCCGAAGCTGCGTGGGTGCGGTGAGCCGGACGCGAGAGGGCCCTCGACGGCAAGGGCCGAGCCGTCCGAGCAGACCATGCCCAGCGGATGAGCGAGGAAGCGGGCGGTGTTCTCCTCGCTCATGCCGAAGCCCACCATGCCCGCCCGATTGCGATTGCCGACGATCAGCTCCAGTAGGAGTGCGTAGGGCTCGAGGCCGCGCTCCGCTGCGAGCTCACCGAGGCGACGCCCTCGCGCCCACGCAAACGCCTCGGCGCCGGTCGAGCTGACCTGCACCGCGTCCCATGAGCCGAGCTGCGCTACCTTGGCGTGTACGGCCCGCTCGATACGACCTGCCTGCTCGGGATCGTCCAGCCGCGCCAGAAAGGCGTCGGTGCCGCCGTCACGGGACCAGACCGGGAACAGGTTGGAGAGCCCCGTACTGTAGGCCACGTACGGATAGCGGTCGTACATCACGTTCACCCCGTCGGCGCGCGCCCGCTCCAGCGCCTGCAGTACCGGCCTGCACTTCCACCAGTTGCGCTGTCCCTGGGCCTTGAGGTGTGCGATCTGCACCGGCACTCCCGCCAGGCGTCCCACGTTGAGCGCCTCTTCGACCGCTCCGAAGAGCTGATCGTCCTCGTTGCGCATGTGGCTGGCGTAGGGGAGGCCCGTACCCTCGAGCTCGCCGGCGAGCGCGACGAGCTCCTCGAGGTCGGCGAACGCGCTGGGAACGTACTCCAACCCGCTCGAGAGCCCGCACGCCCCGGCCGCGATCGCCTCGCGCACCAGGGCACGCATGCGCTCGGTTTCCTCTGCTGTGGCCGGCCGATCGTCGTTGCCGATCACGTGCCCGCGCACGGTGCCCTGTCCCACCATGCTGGCGAGGTTCATGGCTGCACCCTGTCGCTCCAGCTGGGCGAAGAACCCGGCCAGGTCGTGGAACTCGAGCTCCACGCCGTAGCGCTCCCGGTACCGCTCTCGCACCTCGGCGGCGCCCTCGGCCGTCCACGGTCCGATCGAGCCGCCATCCTGGCCGGTCACGTCGGTGGTGACGCCTTGGCGCACCTTGCTCTCCGCGCGGGGGTCGATCAGCAGCTCCAGGTCAGTGTGCGAGTGTACGTCGATGAAGCCCGGTGCCAGGGCGAGACTGTTCAGCTCGACGGTCGTTCCCGCGGGTATCGGGAGTGCGGGGCCGACCGCGGCAATGCGATCGCCGGCCACGGCGACGTCGACCTCGACCGGTGCGCTGCCGCTCCCGTCGTACACCAGCGCGCCGCGCAGCATGATGTCGACCTTGGGGCGGCCGCGCATCCAGCGCGGTTCGAGTGCCCACGCGGGGTGTCCGCCGATGGCGGCCGCGCCCACCGCGAAGGCCGTGCCGTGTACGAAGTCTCGTCTGTTCATGTCACACGAAGTCGGGCGGGTGCCGCAGGTGAAAACCCGTAGCGTCCTGCCACGCCTTGGCCACCGCCAGCAGCTCCGCCTCGCCATACAGCTGACCGATGAACGAAATGCTCACGGGCGTGCCGTTGTCCCGGAACCCGTGGGGCAGGGTCACCGCCGGGTGGCCCGTCAGATTGGTGGTGAGCAGCACGCTCCCACCGTAGGACGGCGTGATGAACACGTCGATCCCGTCCATGACGGCGTCCATGGCCGCCATCAGCATGGTGCGGGCGCGGTTGGCCTGAACGTACTCCACCGCTGGCACCAGGCGCGAGCGGCGGAAGCTCGTGGGCCACGCGCGGGCGTCCTGGCGCACCAACAGGTCGTCCCGGTCGCTGCGGGTGAGCTCGTCGTTGGCCGCCGCCGCCTCGACGCTGAGCAGAAACCGCAGCGCCCCCACCGGGATCTGGTCGGGGAGCTCCACTGGCACCGGGTCCACGCCCAGCGACCGCAACGCCGCCAGCGCCTGCATGTCGAAGTCGTACCAGTCGTGCTCCGCCTCGAAGGCGCTCTTGTAGTACCCGATTCGGAGATCGGTCGGTGCTAGCTCGGCGTTCCAGTCGAACGGGAGGTCCCGGGCGGTGGGGTCCTTGCCATCGGCCCCATGAATCGCGTCGAGCACGAGGGCACAATCCTCCACCGTGCGACAGATCGGACCGAGTTTGTCCATGCTCCACGACAAGGCCATCGCGCCGTCGCGACTCACGCGGCCGAAGGTGGGGCGCAACCCCGTGGCCCCGCACCGCGTGGAGGGTGAAACGATCGAGCCCAGCGTCTCGCTCCCGATGCTGAAGCCGAGACACCCGGCCACCGTGGCCGATGCCGAGCCGGCGGACGAGCCGCTCGAGCCCTGCTCGAGGTCCCACGGATTGCGGGTCTTCCCCCCGAACCAGACATCGCCCATGGCGAGGGCGCCGAGCGTCATCTTGGCGATCAACACCGCTCCCGCCTCCTCCAGGCGGCGTACCACTGCCGCGTCGTACGGGATCACCTGTTCCTCGTACGGCTTGGCGCCCCAGGTGGTGCGGTACTCGTCCTCGGCGAGCAGGTCCTTGGCGCCCCACGGGATGCCGTGGAGCGGGCCGCGGTAGTGCCCCTGCGCGAGCTCTGCGTCGGCCCGCCTCGCCTGACGCATGGCGAGTTCCTCGGTGAACGTCACCACGCACTCCAGCTTCGGGGCGTGCCGCTCGAGGCGATCGAGATACATGCGGGTCAACTCGACTGAGGAGACCTGCCGGGAGTGCACCAGCTCTGCCAGGTCGGTCACCGACCAGAACGCCGCCTCCTCGAGATCGGCCGGGCGGCGGACTTCGGGGTGTCGCGTGCGGCGCTTCGGTTGACGGCGGACCTCCGGCATGCGATCCGGGAGCACCGGATCGAATAGCAGGGCGGGGTACACGCTGTTGGGGATGTGCACCTCTCGGAGCTGCTCGTACGCCTCGAGGTTGCGATTGAGCCCGTCGAGCATCAGCTCCCGTTCGGCGTCGGTGAACTGGAGCCCTGCCACCGCTTCGGCCTGCGCCAGCATGTCCTTGGTGATCCGGGGCTCCTCCTCCTGCGCGAGGGCCCAGAGCCCGGGGGAGAGGGCTGCGAAGTACGCCATGAACTGACGGCGGTCGATGTGCCCGCCGGTCGGGGTCGTCGAGGACTCGGGACGCTGCTCTCTCATCGGCCGTTCCGCGAGAAGTGTGGACTGGAACTTGGATCGGGAGAAGATGGGCCGCGCCGCGCGTGGCGGCTAGCCTGCCACCGCCTCCAACACCCGCCTCATCCTGGCCTGCACATCCTGCGCGATCGGGTCCAGCGCCGCGATACCGGTCAGGCCCAACTGCTTGACGGGATCGAGGGCGGCCACGACGCTCCGGCTGGGGTCGTCGGTGGCGTACACGATCACGTTGCAGGGGAGCAACAGCCCGATGTCCCGCTCGGTGCTGAGCGCCTTGTGCGCCAGGGGGGGGTTGCACGCCCCCAGGATGACGTAGGGCCGGAAGTCCACATCCAGCTTCTTCTTGAACGTGGCCTTCACGTCTATCTCCGTCAGGACGCCGAAACCTTCCTTGCTGAGCTCCTCCCGGGCGCGCTCCACCGCCTGCCCGTAGGGAAGCGTGACCTCCACGTTCAGTCCGTATGTCGTAGGCTGTTCGACCATCGTGTCCTCCCTCCGTCTTCCCGCTTGTGGGTCCCAGATGGCCCCGCAGACCATTCCGATCCGCAACTGTTTCGAGCCGTTATTAAAGGTATAGGGCGGTCGGTGCGCGCAAAGTTGACCTCATGCGTCGAGAGGGGTAGTATTTGCCCCCGGCTCCGTCATGAAGATGGGGCCGGTTGGCTTATAGGAACCCCTACGACAATGGACACACGGAAACGGACACTGGTGGGTGTGGCGGTGACCATGCTCCTGGTCATGCTCTCCGCGTGCGGCGGTGAGTATCCGCAGTCCACGCTGCACCCGACCGCCGACTTCGGCAGCGAGATCGACCGGCTGTTCATGACGATCGTCTGGTGGGCGCTCGGTGTCTTCGTGGTGGTGGAGACCGCGCTCATCGTCGCGATCATCAAGTTCCGTGCGCGGCCAGGCGCTCCGGTGCCTAAGCCCGTGCATGGCAGCACGCTGCTCGAGATCTCCTGGACCCTGGCGCCGGCGATCGTGCTGATCTTCATTGCCGTGCCGACGATTCGCACCATCTTCCGCACCGACGGCCCCCCGGTCGAGAACGCAATGCAGGTCGAGGTGATTGGGCACCAGTGGTGGTGGGAGTTCCGTTATCCCGACTTGGGCATCGTCACCGCCAACGAGATGCGGGTCCCGGCGGGTAGGCCGGTGACACTGGTCATGACGTCCGAGGATGTGATCCACAGCTTCTGGGCGCCGAAGCTGGGCGGCAAGCGGGATGTGATGCCGGGCCGCACCACCCGAATCTCGTTCACCCCCGACTCGCTCGGCACTTTCATGGGGCAGTGTGCCGAGTTCTGTGGTGAGTCCCACGCCAACATGCGGATGCGTGTGATGGTGGAGGACTCTGCAGGCTTCGCTGCCTGGGTGGCGCAGGAACAGAGCGCCCCTCCGGCGGAGGCGACGCTGAGTGGCGATGTGGCGGCGGGGCTCGGCGTGTTCCGCACGAAGGGCTGCATTGCCTGTCACACGGTCGAGGGCGTGGCGGCCGGAGTGCTGGGTCCGAACCTGACCCACGTTGGGAGCCGTACGACGATTGGGTCGGGGATCCTCCCCAATACAGCCGAGGGCATGGCCAGGTGGATTCGCGATCCGGTGGGTGAGAAGCCGGGCAGCCTGATGCCGCCGATGCCGATGACCGAGGAAGAGCTCTCGGCGTTGGTTGCGTACCTCCAGAGCCTGAACTAACCGGACACGGCGTATGGCAACGAATCTCGACCAGCACGCCGCGACGACGACCACAGGGCCGTCGGGCATCTGGAGCTGGCTCACGACCACCGATCACAAGCGCATCGGAATCCTGTACGGGGTCTCGGCGATCGTGTTCTTCCTCGTTGGCGGGCTCGAGGCGCTCGTGATGCGCCTGCAGCTCTCGGCAGCGGGGAGCGACATAGTGAGTGCCGAGTTCTACAACGAATTGTTCACGATGCACGGCACGACCATGGTGTTCTTGGCCGTGATGCCATTGTCAGCCGCGTTCTTCAACTTCGTCGTGCCGCTGCAGATCGGCGCGCGCGACGTGGCGTTCCCTCGGCTCAACGCGTTCAGCTACTGGGTGTTCCTGCTGGGCGGTCTGTTCATGAACGCCAGCTTCCTGATCGGCGCGGCGCCCAACGCCGGCTGGTTCGGCTATGCCAACCTGACGTCGGCGCAGTACTCGCCCGGCCTGCACGTGGACTTCTGGGTCATTGGCCTGCAGGTGCTCGGCATCGCCTCCATTGCCGCCGGGATCAACTTCATCGTCACGATCGTCAACCTGCGAGCCCCCGGCATGCGCCTCATGCGCATGCCCGTGTTCACGTGGATGACTCTGGTGACCCAGTTCATCGTCGTGACCGCTTTTCCCGTCATCACGGTGGCGCTGGTGTTCCTGCTGTTCGATCGGACGTTCGGCACGAACTTCTACTCGGTGGCGGCAGGCGGCGACGTGCTGCTATGGCAGCATCTCTTCTGGCTGTTCGGCCACCCCGAGGTCTACATCCTGATCCTCCCCGCCATGGGGATCATCTCGGAAGTGGTTCCGACCTTCTCCCGCAAGCCGCTGTTCGGCTACGCGGTGGTGGTGTACTCGGGGTTGCTCATCGCGATCCTGGGGTGGGGGGTGTGGGCCCACCACATGTTCCAGGTCGGACTCGGCCCCATTGCCGACTCGGTGTTCGCGGCCAGCACCATGCTGATCGCGATCCCCACGGGCGTGAAGATCTTCAACTGGATCGCCACTATGTGGGGCGGCCGCCTG
>JBDGYO010000111.1:0-7471 GCA_039584015.1 Gemmatimonadota bacterium
GGTGATCTCGGTGGCCATGGCGCCGATCGAGATCCTCGGCAAGCTGGTCAAGCCGTTCGCACTGTGCGTGCGACTGTTCGGCAACATGACGGCCGGCCACTTCGTGATCCTGGCGATGTTCGGAATGATCTTCCTGTTCGGCCACATCGAGACGTGGCGCTGGGCCATCGGGGCGGGCTCGGCCGTGCTCGTGCTCGGCATCATGTTGCTCGAGATCATCGTGGCGTTCGTGCAGGCCTACGTCTTCGCGCTCATCACGGCGGTGCTGATCGGCGTGATGCAGCACGAGCATTAGTAGCAGGAGGGGGCGGCCCGCGCGCTTCGCGCCGCTCCGACAGGTACCCGGCCGGGTGGTCGGGGAATCCCGCCGGCCGAAGGGCCGTGGGCGGGTTACCGCAGGGAGGTCGCTCGGGAGAGGCGGCGCTCACGCGGAAAGCGCAGCAGCGAGAGACGATCTTCCACAACGAATGAGGACGTGACACATGTTTGCGAATCTGTTCCCCATGCTGGCGGCCGTGCAGGAGGCCGCCCCCGCCGCCAGCGACACGCTGGGCGTCGGCATCGGCATCGGCCTGGCACTGGTGGGCGCGGGCCTCGGCCTGGGCCGCATCGGCGGTGAGGCCGCACAGGCCATCGCGCGGCAGCCGGAGGCTGCCAACGACATCCGCGGCACGTCGCTGCTGATCGCCTTCCTCATGGAAGGCGCCACGATCATCGCCGTCATCATGGCGCTGGTCTCGATGATCATGTAGCATGCTGACAACCCTGTTGCTGCTCTCTGAGGAAGGGGCCGAAGGCGGGCTGAGCGGGCCGTTTTCGGCCGAGCCCGGGTTGATCATCTGGACCTGGCTCGTATTCATCGCCCTCTTCCTGCTGCTCCGGAAGTACGCGTGGCCGCCCATCGTGCGGCTTACCGAGGAGCGCGAGAAGCTGATCAAGCAGCAGCTCGAGGAGGCGGAGCGAGTGAACGTCGAGTCCAAGGCGGCGCTCGAGGAGCACAAGAAGTTGCTCGAGGGCGCCAAGGGCGAGGCGCATGCGTTGATCAACGAGGCCAAGGCTGTGGGGCAGAAGGAGCGTGAGCAGCTGTTGGCCAAGGCGCGCGACGAGCAGCAGCAACTGCTCGAACGGGCCAAGCGTGAGATCGACGTGGAGCGCGAGAAGGCGGTCACCGAGCTGCGCCGCGAGGCCGTGGAGCTGTCGCTCGCCGCGGCGGCCAAGCTGATCCAGCAACGGCTGGACAGTGAGGGCGACCGCAAGATCGTGGAGCGGTATCTCGACTCGCTGGGGGACAACTAGCGGTGCGAGAGACGACGATTGCACGCAACTACGCCCAGGCGCTGTTCGAGTTGGGTGAGCGCCACGACGAGACCGAGCGGTACGCGGATCTCATCGAGGGGCTGACGGGTGCGATCGAGTCGGTGCCGGCCGTGCGCGTGGCGCTGGAATCGCCGCGCGTGCCCAAGCCCAAGAAGCAGGAGATCCTGACCAAGGCCCTGCAGAAGTACGCCTCGGAGCCGTTCCTGCGGTTTCTGCAGGCGGTGGTCAAGCGGGGACGGCAGGGGATCCTGCCGGCGATCAGCCGGGAGTACCTGGAGCTGGTGGACGAGAAGTTCAACCGGATGCACGCCGGCGTGACGCTGGCGCGCGAGCCGGACAAGAAGCTCCAGAAGGCGGTGCAGGACAAGCTCAGCGAGGTGACCGGAAAAGAGGTGATCCCGCACTTCCGCACCGACCCGGCGATCCTGGGTGGGCTGATCCTACGTATGAACGACCGCATCATCGACGGGTCGCTCAGGCGGAAGATGGTGAATCTCAAGCGGCAGTTGCTGCGCACCTGAGTGGAGAGAGTGGCCGCTACCCTCGTCGGCTGCAGGCGAGGTGGCGGAGGCGTAACTTATCTGACCCCGGGCTCACGTCCGGGGTCAGTCGCATTTCAGGGGGGAGCTGATGGGAGTCAAAGTCGGGTTCATCGGGTTGGGAGCGATCGGACGGCCGATCGCGGTGCACGTGGCGCGCGCGTTCGAGACCACGGTGTGGAATCGTACCATCGAGAAGGCGCAGGCATTCGCGGAAGCGGAGGGCGCGCAGGTGGCTGCGGGGCCCGCAGCACTGGTGCAGTGGGCGGACGTCGTGATTACCTGCCTTCCCACGTCGGCCGACGTGCGCGAGGTGGTGGAGAGCGCGGGGGGCACATGGCGCAAGGGCCAACTGCTGGTGGACTCCACGTCGGGTGACCCAGCGGCGTCGCGCGCCATTGCCGAGTGGCTCGCCGGTAGCGGCGCGGGCTTCGTGGATGCCCCCGTGAGCGGAGGCACGAGTGGTGCCGAGGCCGGCACGCTCACCCTGATGCTCGGCGGGGAAGAGAGGTGGGTCGCGCAGGCGGAGAAGATCGTCGAGCCCTACGCCGGCAAGGTGGTGCACGTGGGTCCCGTCGGCACCGGCCACGCCGTGAAGGCGCTCAACAATGCGCTGCTCGGCATCAACATCCAGGCGTCGGGTGAATGCCTCGCCGCGCTCGTGAAACTCGGCGTGCCCGCCACCAAGGCGCTGGAGGTGATCAACGCCTCGAGCGGCCGCTCCAACGTGACCGAGAACCTGATTCCCGAGCGGGTGGTGTCACGTGCCTGGCTGCGCACCTTCCGCCTGGCACTGCTCGACAAGGACATCGGGATCGCGCTCAAGGTGCTGCAGGACACGGGCGTGCCCAGCGACGCGATCGGCATGACCAAGCGGGTCTTCGGCGAAGGTCGCAAGGCGCAAGGGGAGGAAGCCGATCACGTGGAGCTGATCAAGGAGATCGAGAAGGCGGCGGGGGTGGAGATCAAGTAGGGAACAGCAACGCCCGGCGCGAGGCCGGGCGCTGAAACACGGTTGGATGGTCGCCGACGGCTTCGCGAGCCTACATCCCCTCCGGCTCGGGAACCACCGACCAGATGATGTCGTCGTGCGCTGCGATCATGCCCCCGATGTGCTGCCACACCGCAGGGTCGGCGGTGATCGCTGCGGTGATGCGCGCGAAGGTGTCGTCCATGTTGTCCCATGCTTCGAAGAAGTACAGCACCTTCCAGTTGAAGCGTCCGCCGGTGTTGTGTCCCTCTGTCACCCAACCGCCCAGGATGCCATCCGCCATTGCCTGGTTGAGCGCCGGCGCGATGACCTCGGCCCAAGTCGCATTCCACTCGTCCATGTCGGCGAAGCTGATCTGGTAACGAGAGTCGTAGACGTACTGCGTGGCGGGTGCCGGGTCGCTCATGTAGACACCGGTGATGTCCCAGACCTCGTCATAGTGCGCCCGGATCATCTCGGCGCTCCGGTCGAGATCGTCCGGGAACCGCTCGGCGAGCCGTCCCAGGTATTGATCCCAGAACTCGCCGAACTGTGCCCACGCCGGAGCGCGCACCGCGAAGCGCCAGTTGTACTCAAAGCCCGTCTGATGTGAAAAGACGCTCCAACCCTGGATGATGCCCTCCTCCTGGAGCTCCTCGAGGATTGGAACCGAAACGCTGTGGTACAGAGCGGTCCACTCCTGCAAGTCGGCGTAGCCGATCTTGTAGTAAGCGACGTACACCTGAAGGTCCTGTGGTTCTTCCGTCTCCTGCGCTGCCGCAGCAAACGGGGCCAGCACGGCCAGAGCGAGAACTGCAAGTACAGTCCGTCTCATGATGGCCTCCTGGGAGGGGGTGAAGGCGAACGCGGCAAAGCTACGCTCCGGGTACTGAGGTGGTAAGAGCCGCTCTCGTCCTAGTCCGGGCTCCTCCGTCCCACGGGCATGATTGCCAGCGGCTCGTGATCGTCAGGGAGTCCCAGCACGTCCTTGACGTCCGCGTCCGTGAACGCGCCGATGAGCACCGTTCCCAACCCGAGCGCTCCCGCCTGAAGGTAGACGCTCTGAGCGATGGCTCCCACTTCGATGCGCGCGTAGCGCGTACCGCGCTCGCCGTACTTCACCGCCACCCGCTCATAGACCGCCGCGATCACGAACACCGCAGGCGCGCCCGCGATGGCGGACTGCCGCAGCGAGGCTCCGGAGAGGGCTTCCCGCAGGTCGCCGGCAGCAACCGGTTCCAGTGCATGCTCCAGCGGCTCGTAGCGGTACAGTCCAGGCTCGACACCCTCCACGTTTCCCGCCAGGACGTAGACCTCGAGAGGGTAAAGCGCTCCGGCGGAGGGGTTTGTGCGTCGCCCACCCATCCACTGCCACTCCGGCGGCCAGTGCGACGGCCGCTCCGCCTGCGGCCGGGTAACGCCCTGAGCAGCCCACAGGAGCTGTGAGACCTTCTCGAGTGCGACCGACTGATCCGCGAACTCTCGAGTCGAGTGCCGCTCGGTGAGAGCCTGCTCGACAGAGGTCTCGCTCGTGTGCCGAGGGGCGGGAAGGCTGATCAGGTCGGCGTCGGGTTCCTGCGCCGTGGTGCTGTCCGGGAATCCCAGTGCCAGGGCTGCCCCGAGGCCGAAGATGATTGGCTTGCACGCTTGCATTGAGACCTCCCGCTCGCGGTTCCATGTCAAACGTGCTGGCGTGGGTGAGGCGAACAAGGGCGAGCCGGTTCGGAATTCCCTTGCTTGGGGGGCCACAGCGCAGCACAAACGATCTCCGCCAACTTCACTCGGAATTGAGCACTCTCGCACTGGAACCGAGCGGCGCCACGTTTGTAGAGTAGAAGGGTCAGGGAAGAGCGTGAGTTGGTATGGCATGAAGTCAATCCTGCACCGCAGAGTGTCGTGGGCGGTCCTCCCGCTCATCGTTGTCGGTTGCTCCGGAGACAGCGTTACCTCGGGCGGCCAGTCGGAGCCGCCCGAGCCGTGGGTCTACGTACAACCGGAGCAGGTGGACGACGGGTGGGCGACCGCATCGCTCGCCGACGTGGGGATGAACGAGACGCCTCTTGCGCAGCTGATGGACCGGTTGCGCGCCTCGCCTAATCCCCTGGTGCACAGCATCCTGATCGTCGTGGGTGGCCAGCTCGTATTCGAGGAGTACTTCCCGGGGCGGACACATCCGACGTATGGCGAGCGGTCAATCGTGTTCGAGCGGGAAACGCTGCACTGCCTGTCGTCCGTCACCAAGAGCGTGACGGCATCGCTCTTGGGTATCGCGATCGCGGAAGGCTTCATCGCGAGCGAGAACGAGCCGATTTTCGATTTCCTTCCAGACTATGCGGATCTGAACACCGGACAACGAGGCGACATCACGCTGAAGCACCTGGTCACCATGTCGGCCGGGCTGCAGTGGGACGAGCAGACCTATCCGATCGGCGATCCGCGCAACGACCTCACGGTATGGTTCAACCACCCGGGCGATCTCGTGCGGTTCGTGCTCGAGCGCCCAGTGGTGGAGGACCCCGGCACCTTCTTCCTGTACAACGGCGGCATCACGAACGTCCTGGGGGAGATCGTCGGCCACACCACCGGTGAGCGACTCGATTACTTCTCCCGGCGCCTGTTCGCTCCGCTGGGCATCACGGACTACACCTGGTACCTACTGCGGCCTGACTTCGTGTACGCCTCGGGTGACATCAGCATGCGCCCGCGAGACATGGCCAAGCTGGGTCAACTCTACTTGCAGGGTGGGATGTGGGAGGGGGAGCAGGTTCTGCCGGCCGCGTGGGTCGAGGCATCCGCGTCACCCACGTTCATGGTGCCGGAGCCGTGGTATGGCCACGTCGGGTACAGCTTCGGCTGGTGGCCTAAGAGCGATCAGTACGGTGATGGGGCGTACGCGGCGTCGGGCTGGGGTGACCAGGTCATTCTCATCATGCCCGAACACGACATGGTCGTGGTGTTCACGGGCGGTGCCTATTGGGTGCCCCCGCCCATTTCGTCGCATGAGATGACGGTAGAGTACATCCTCCCGTCGATCAGATAGACCCGTAAGACAACAGCGCCCGGCCTGGACCGGGCGCTGCACACGACTCGTCTCGCGAATAGCTGCCGCGGCTAGAACTCGACCTGCGGTACCTCGCGCGCTTCCTCCTCTGCCTCGAAGTATTCGCGGGCACCTGCGCCGATCGCCTTGGCTGTGAGCACCTGCGGAAAACGCCGGATGTAGCCGTTGTACTCGCGCACCGCGGTGTTGTAGTCCCCGCGCGCGGTAGCGATCCGGTTCTCCGTCCCCTCCAATTGGTCCTGCAGCATCCGGAAGTTCTCGTTGGACTGGATCTCGGGGTTGTCCTCGGCGATGGCGATGAGCCGGCCGAGCGCTCCGGTCAGCATTTGGTTGGCCGCCGCCATCTCCGCCATGTTGCCGCCCTCGATCGCGCCGCCCAGCGCGGCGCGTGCCTGGCTCACTTCCTCGAAGATCGCCAGCTCCTGCTGGGCGAAGCCCTTCACGGTCTCGACGAGGTTGGGTACCAGGTCGGCGCGGCGCTGTAGCTGCACCTCGATCTGGGCCTGGTAGCCGTTCACCTCTTCGTCCAGCGTCTGGATCCGGTTGTAACCGCAGCCGGTTGTCAGGGCCGCCGCCAGCGTCAGTGCGAGTACACGCTTCATACTGCCACTCCTACGAAGGTGCGCCTGGGGCGCGGGTAGTGTCGTACGTATCGATGAACTGTGCGAGCCGCTCGACCTGCTTCACGTAGTGGTCGCCCACCGGGTCGTGTGCCTTGAGGGCCTGCACGTTGTGTCCCACGATCTTGTCCAGCACCCAGTCGAAGGCGGATGCGTCCAGCCCAGCCGCCTCGGCGGTCTCGTGCACCAGGGTCTTGGGTGTCTGCGCGGGCGTGCGCCCGACCAGGCGCAACACCGCTCGGAACAGCACAAAGAACGTGCCGGCCGAATCGAGCAACAATTCACCCAGCGCCTTGCCATTGGATGCAGCCGCCGCGAACTCGGTGCGCAGGCGCAGCAGCTTGCCGCGAATCTCACGCTCCAGCTCGCGCCGCAGATCCTCCTTGGTGGTCGTGATCCCGTCGAACGGATCTCGGCCACGCAGCAGTTGATGCGCTTCCCGCATGTCCTCGATCTCGATGGGGAAGACGTCGGTCGCGCCGCGCCACTCGTGCTCGGCAAAGATGAGTGGCGGCGGGTTGCCCTTCTTCACCCACCCCGCGATCTCGTCCTCGACCGGGCGCAGCGCTCCGGGGGAGGCGTCGTTCAGGATCAACAAGGTGGTGAGCTCGCGGTCCTGCTCCCGCGCATCGTGCCGCACTGCGGCACCATAGAGCGCGAAGGTCACGAGGTCGTCGCCCAGCTTGCGCTCGAGCTGGGCCGCTAGGGCATCCAGCTTCGCGTGTGCGTTCTTCGCCATCAGAAGCTCCCTCCTGCGCCGCCGCCGCCGAAGCCACCGCCGCCGCCGAATCCGCCGAACCCTCCACCCCCGAAGCCGCCGCCACCCCAACCGCCTCCACCGCCGCGACCGCCGCCACCCAGCAGCATGCCGAGCAGGATCCACTTGGCCGAATCGCTGCGTCCGTAGTGACCTCTGCGGACGCCGGTCATCCTGGCTCCACGACCTGCAACCCTCAGAATGCCG
>JBDGYO010000112.1:0-7457 GCA_039584015.1 Gemmatimonadota bacterium
GTACTGTATTCCGTGGATAGACAGGACATCTACCTGCAGCTGGCGCGCACCTTCCTATTCATCAACGCTTTCAACTTGCTGCCGTTGCACCCGTTGGATGGGGGACGCTTCCTCGAGGAGGCCGTCTTCGCTCGCAGTGCCAGCATCGAGCTTGTCTTCAAGTTGATCACTGGCCTGGCTCTCGGTGGGCTGGCGGTCATACTGCAGTCGGTTGTGCTGGGAATCTTTACTCTGTTCGTGCTGTTGGTGCTTCCGTTGACATATCGCATGGCGAAGACGGCACAGCGGCTGAAGCGGGATATTCCTGACGAGGAGCGACATCCCATCGACCGTGTGCCGCACCAGTACCTCGAGCAGCTCGTACCGCTCGTAGCCAATCAGATCCCGGAGCGGCAGAGAACTGCGAAGGTGATAGCCATCCACGTTCAGAATGTCTGGCGGATGGTGTGTCGCCGCCCGCCCAGGATCGGCGCGACGATTGCGTTGCTGTCGTTGTACCTCTTCTCGTGCACGGGCGGTATAGTGGCTCCGGTGACGTTCGAGATGGCCGTGTCGACCGGTGAGGTCGTGTCGATGGTAGAGCGCGGGGACATCGACGGTGTGAACACCTGGCTGGCAGCGGGCAACGACCCCGACAACTTCATTGGGCAGTCACCGCTCATCACGGCGGCAGATCTTGGACATCGCGACATCGTGACTGCGCTGTTGGACGGCGGTGCCGATCCAGACCTCGTGGACTGGGATGGACGGGCGGCTTTGGCGGCTGCGGCGGCCAGCGGAGCCGTGGAAGTAGTAGGAGCGTTGCTCGAGAGTGGGGCGGATGTGAACGCCCAAACCTGGATTGGCCAAACCGCCTTGATGGTCGCGGCGATCAACGGGCATACGGAGGTCGCACGGCTGTTGCTGGATGGCGGCGCAGACCCCGACGTGACGGACGCGGACGGATGGACCGCGTTGATGCTTGCGAGAGGTCACGAGCATGCTGACATGGTTGACCTGCTGAAGTAGGCGCGATGGACTTCCGGTCGCCTAGCCCATCAGACCTGGGCCGCTGCGTGAAGTGTGGTAAGGAGGGGGTCGACCGCTTGTTGACGGCGTACTGCCCCGACTGCGAGAAGTCACGGCCGCGAACAGGAGCCGGCTCCGGTCGCCGATGGTACAGATGGACGCTCTTCCCAAAGAAGCTAGAACCAGGTCCTGCAGGGTTGTTCAAGGCCCGGGTCTATCTGTTCTTCGTGGGCGTATTGTTTGTGGCCATTGGGTTGATCTGCTTTGTCCTGGTGACAGAACCCGACGCCAGACGAGAGATGTCCGGAGTTGTCGGCTTCGGCGTCCCGAGATTCGTCTGGGCTACCCTGGGCGCCGCTGGTTTCGCGTTTGCCATACCCCTCTTCTACGTCGCCGTAACCGGTCGCGTAAGAAGGAAATGGATTCGCCGCCTGATCAGGCTCCTTGCCACCGACGTCCCTGATATGAGTTGAGTAGAGCGTCCGGCGAGAATGCCGCGACGGTCACCAGGAGGCCTCCTGGCGGCGAGAGTGACGTACCTCGCGGCGAAGTAAGCTACCCAGTGGCGAACGTAGGCCAACTGGCAATGGAAGTATTCCTCCCGTCAGGGCTAGGGCCAGTCTAAGTGACTGTGGCTCTTAGTCTTACGAGGATGCCCGTGGCAGGCGGATGGCATGGCGCCAAAGGGGGAATCATGATCCGAGCGACTGTGATCCTTGCTCTCGGTCTCGTGTGGCCCGGTGTGCTCGAAGCGCAGGCCAATCTCGAGCAGGAGCTCGGTAGGTGCGTGGCCGTCGCCAACGATCTCGAGCGGCTCATCTGCTACGACGCTTTGGCCCGAGCGCAGAGTCTCGATCGGCCGCGGGAGCGACCGGTGCCGACCGACGGCGTGGGCGCCTGGCAGATTCGGGATCAGAGCAACCCGGACGGTTCGCGAGCCGTCAGTCTCGCACTCGTCGCCACGAGCGGTACATCGTCGTCGGGGCAGCCGATCGTCCTGGTGCTCCGCTGCCTAAGCCGTGATACCGAGGTCTACCTCAACTGGAGGGATCCGTTGGGGAGCGAGGCCGAGGTCGCGACCCGTGTCGGAGGCGACGCCGTCGAGCGGAAGATGTGGGGCCTGTCCAGCAACCAGGAGGCAACGTTCTATCCCGATAACGATGTCACGTTCATCAACGGGCTCATGACGGCCGAGCGGTTCGTGGCGCAGGTGACGCCGCGCGGTGCAAACACGATTACCGCGATCTTCGACACCAAGGGGTTGGACGTAGCGGTGAGGCCCATGCGCGAGGTATGTCGTTGGTGAGTGCCGCCTGAGGCTGCGCGCGAAGCCGCGTTCTCCCGCACCTCGATGAAATGAAGCCTAAGACGAATGTTTTGAGGCTTCCAACGGACGGTTTGAAGCTTCCACACGACGACTTGAAGCTTCAAAACGACGATTCGAAGCTTCCACACGACCACTCAAGCTTCCAAACGACCATCTCAAGCCTCCAAACGACCATCTCAAGCTTCAAAACGACCATCTCAGGCCTCCTAACGACCATCTCGAGCTTCAAAACACTGGCCCCGGGCGGCAGATTACCTGCACCTATGTCCAGAGTCATTGGGCCGCTAGCCAGAATCGTGTTCGCCTCGGTGGCCACATGTCTGATTCTCGGGTGTGGTGGCCGCGGGGATGGGTCAGCGGATCCGGAGCCGAGCGTCCGGCTGGCGATCGTGGGACAGGCGCTCATCGAGCATGACCCCCGCGACTACTTCGACACTCCCCTGCGCTCGGTTGTGCCCATTCTCGCGACGGCCGACGCCGTCTTCACCAACCTGGAAGTCGCGGTATCCGGACCGGGGTGCTCCTGCGTCCCCACCCGGGGTGATGTCTTCTTCCACGGTGCCGAGCCTGAGGTTCTCGATTTCCTTGGAGCGATCGGTGTTTCGCTGCTGGCACTCTCAAACAACCATTCTTGGGATTACGGGACGGAAGGCATCCTGTCCACGATTACGGCGGCGGAAGCTCGGGACCTGGTTCATGCGGGGACGGGCCGCAACATCTCCGAGGCGACGGCACCCGCCTTCCTGGATCTGGGCGACTTTCGCCTGGGCTTGGTCGCAATGGCGACGGTCAACTCGCCCGAACAAGCGCGAGCCACAGAATCCCGTGCTGGCGTCAACATGCTCGATCCGGGCGATTCCGCCGACTGGGATCGGAATATTGCGGCCGTACGCACAGCAGATCAGGCGTCCGACGCGGTCCTCGTGTACCAGCATTTCCAGGTTGACGCTGAAATCGGGTGGCAAGAGAGCTGGGCGCGGGCCACGATCGACGCGGGCGCTGACATCTATGTGAGTCACGGCGAGCCAACGCTGAAGGGCGTCGAGGTCTACCAAGGCAGGTTGATTCTCTATGGATTAGGCAACTTCATCTTCCACACCAAGACGGAGCTTGGTCGCTATCCGCCGGACGTGTGGCAGAGCGTCATCGTGGAGGTGTTTCTCGGCGCAGATGGCGTGGACGAAGTGACCATCACTCCCGTGGTGCTCAACGAGGGGACGGAGGGCCCCGACTTCCTCGTGACGCGTGGATACCCCGAAGTCGTGGAAGGCGAGCTTGGCCAGGCCATTCTCAGCCGACTGATCGACCTGTCCGTTCCCTACGGCACGACGATTGAGCTCGGGGATGGCCGCGCCACGCTCAGGGTGGACGACCAGGGGTAGCGGTCTGGCGCTCACACGCGCTCGCGGGCTTCCGCCGACGTCAGCCGCAGCACGGCCAATACCCCCAGTGTGATCGTGATCTGCACTGCGAAGTAGGCCACGATGAACATCGCGTAGTCCAACCGGCCGAGCGTCGTGGCCGCCACCACGATGGCGATGGCGGTGTTGCGCGACGAGAACTCGATCAGGAACGCAATGCGATCGCGGTGGGGCGCACGCAGGAGCCACGCGAGGCAGTAGCCCACCGCCATGGTGCTCGTTGTGAGTAGGACCGCAAGCCAGATTGCCGTGACGACCTGCTGCGCGAAGATGGCGTGCTGGTCGATGACGATGAACGTGACGATCCCCACGACGGCAAGGAGGCTCGCGCGGTGAAACAGCGTTCCATGTCGCTCGACAAACTGGGGCCGACGCCGCCGCACGAGCATACCGAGGGCGATCGGCAGGAGCATGAAGACCACCAGCTGCCGCACCATCGCACCCAGCGGGCTTCCTACGTCTGCCTGGTCGCCGAGGTTGAGGAGAAGCCCACCGGTCACGAGCAGCGGGAATGTCACGATCCCGATGGTATTGCTCAGCGCCGTGAGCGTGACCGAGAGTGCCGTGTTGCCACGCCCGAGGTACGTCAGCAGGTTTGAGATGGGTGCACCCGGAGCCGCCGCAATGAGCACGATTCCCGCGACAATCGCTTCCTGGGGCTGCACCGCCAGAATGACCACACCTGCTATCAGTGGAAAGACGGTGATAGGTCCGAACACTCCGACGACCGCCGTCCGGGGGTGCCGCGCGACACGTCGGAAGTCCGCCGGCGTCAGTGCCAACCCGACGACCCACATGAGAATGAAGACCGCGGCCGGGATCGCGAACGTCGTGGCGAACTGCACTAGTGCTGGGCCCGCGCGATTCCCAGCTTTCTCATCCGTCCCCGCAGCGTGCTCGGGTTGAGGCCCAGCCGCGCCGCCGCATTCCCGGGTCCTTTGACCTTCCAGTCGCACTGCTGGAGCACATGGATGATGTGGGTCCGCTCAACGCCGGCGAGGTCCTCTCCAAGGCTTGCTGAGTCCGGCTCTGCGGTTGTTGCGGCAGCTCGAGCCAGGGACTCCGGAGCGATGACCATCGCCCTAGATGTAGATGACAGAACCGTGAGATCGAGAACGGTGAGCGCGTGACCCGGCGACAGCACCACCGCCCGCTCGATGACATTCTCCAGCTCCCGCACGTTGCCAGGCCACTCGTACGATGCCAGGGCCTCCATCACCTCGGTTGGGACTTCGTCGATCGCTTTTCCGTGCCTCGCACGCGCCTTCTCGATGAAGTGCCAGATGAGGATCGGAATGTCCTCGCGGCGTTCGCGCAGTGGCGGAAGGTCGATGGGAACGACACGAAGCCGATAATACAGGTCGGCCCGGAAGGTGCCGTCCTCCACGCGCCGCTCCAGGTCCCGGTTCGTGGCGGCGAGTACCCTGACATCGGTCGACCTCGTCTTCGCGGAGCCCAGGCGCTCGAACTCGCCTTCCTGCAGCACTCGTAGGAGCTTCGCCTGAACATCTGGTGAGAGGTCGCCGACCTCATCGAGGAAGATCGTTCCCCCGTCAGCCAGCTCGAACCGACCCGTTCTCTGACCCACCGCGCCGGTAAACGCTCCCTTCTCGTGGCCGAAGAGCTCGCTTTCGGCAAGCGAGCTGGGGAGTGCCGCGCAGTTCACCTTGATCAGCGGACGCTCGTTTCGCCTGCTGCGCGCGTGCAGGGCGCGGACGATGAGCTCCTTTCCCGTGCCTGTCTCGCCCCGTACCAACACCGTTACTTCGGTCGGAGCGACCTGCTCAACAACCGCCAGAACGTGCTGCAGTCCCGCGCTGTTGCCCTGGATGCCTGAGAAGTCGTGTACCGTGCGGATCTCCTCGCGCAGGTAGACGTTCTCCGACTGCAGCCTGGCCTGGAGCTCCTCGACCCGGGCGAGGGCCGACTGCAGCCGGCGCTCGCCGTCGCGCCGACTCAGCGCGTTCGCAAAGACCCGGGCAATCACGTTCAGGCGATCGACTTCATGCTCGGTCCACGACCGCGGCCTGCGGACGGACACAGCGCTGAGCACACCCACCGGCGCCCCCGCCACGGAGATCCGCATGGACAGGTGGGCCCTCGCGCCGGACCTGCGGAATTCCTGCTGGTCCACCTCCCAGCCCGGCGGCACTGCACGGGTGTCCGGAACCTGTGCGGTATCCCCGCGGCGAACTGCGGCAAAGACCCGGGGAAGGGTGGGACCCATGACGACTCCCTTGCGGATCGGCTCGACACCCGGCGCGGCCCAGGAATGTCTCACGGTGGCTGACTCACCGTCCTCGGAGAACTCGCTCATGATCAGGCGATCCACATCCAGATATGAGCCGATCTGTGCCAGCGCGTCGAAGATCTCGCCGTCCACCGCCTCCGCTGGGAGGCTCACGAACCGCGCCGACAGCTCGGCTAGAAAGCGGTCGAAGCCAGCTGGCTGATCGGATTCGTTCGACACCATCGACTCCAGTTGCCGCGGAATGTTGACGTGCGTGCCAAAAGCCACACGGCGGGGTGAATCCCAGCACCGAAGGGGTGTTATATGACACCGTGACCACGGTTGTCAAGGGTGGGGTGTGTTGGGGTCGGCTCCGTAACTACCAGGCGAACAAACAGTTAACAGCCTGGCGACGAGGACACCGTGTCGTGGCCCGACCATTGCCAAGGGAGGGGCGTGACCAGGACGACTTCACGATACAGGGTAGGAGGATGGTAAACATGAAACGGACTTCGCTCGCGATGGTGACCAGCGCCCTGCTTCTGGGAGGCTGCTCGGCGGGGATGCAGGTGACTCAGGACTGGGATCCGGATGCCGACTTCTCCGGTTACCGCACGTTCGGCTGGATGCCGGAGGAAGAGGCGCGGCCCCAGTCGCAGCAGCTGTTCACGGCGCGCGTGACAGCAGCCGTGGAAAACACGCTCACTGAGAAGGGCCTGCGTCTCACTAGCACCGACCCGGACCTCCTGGTGGCGTGGGATGCTGCAACGGAAGGCAAACAGAGCATGACCACGCACGGCACGGCTTATGGAGGGGGCTACGGAAGGTACCGCCGCGGCCGCGGCGGATGGGGCGGGGGCATCAGCACTTCGACGACGACGGTCAACGAATGGACCGAGGGTACCCTGATCATCGACCTCATCGATACTCGTATGGATGAGTTGGTGTATCGCGGCACGGGCCAGGCGAAGCTCCACGAGGATCTGTCACCGGAGGAGCGTACCGCGAACGTGAACGAGGCGGTGGGCAAGATCCTGGAGAAGTTCCCGGCAGGGCAGTAGGCGGTGACGATTCGGATCGTGCGTTCGGGCGGGGATGACGGGCTCGTGCTGCGGGTGGAAGGGTGGCTCGAGGCGCCAGACGTCCCGGAACTGGAGCGGGTGGTGGATGCGTCCGTTGCGGCAGGAGTCGCCCTCGATCTCTCCGAGCTCCGGGCAGCATGCAGGTCGGGCATCCAGGCCTTGCGGATCTTCGGCGAGCGGGGGATCATGCTGAGGCACGTACCTCCCTCGATCGCCCTGCAACTCGATGCAGATCCGCCGGACCCCAAGCCTCGCAGCAACCTGGGATAGGGGGGAGTTGGGGACGGGAGACCACTCACGCGTCAGCTAACGCGTTCAGAATACACACCACCAGAAGGAGTACGCCATGAAGTATGGGAGCAAGAAGGAAGCGAAAAAGTGGGCCATGA
>JBDGYO010000529.1:0-2026 GCA_039584015.1 Gemmatimonadota bacterium
GTCGCTTGCGCCCGCCCCCGCCACCCGACGTCGTTATCTCGGTGGCCGCATCGAGCGAGCTCCGCGACGCGGCCAACAGACTCCCCGAGGAGGTCGTGGCCGTCACCGGGTGCGTGGGGAGCACGGCGGTGGCGAACTCCTCCATCGTAGCGAAGCGTTCGGCCGGCTCCTTAGCCAACGCCTTGTTGAGCGCGGCGATCACGTACTCGGGCGCCTCGGGACAGAGGTCCCGCAGCGACGGCGGATCCTCGAAGATGTGCTTATAGATGACGGTGTGGACCGAGTCGTCCTGGAACGGCAACCGGCCGGAGAGCATGCGGTATCCGACGACGGCCAGCGAGTACTGATCGCTGCGCCCGTCGACCTCCAGCCCCTTCGCCTGCTCGGGGCTCATGTAGTGTGGCGTGCCGATCACCTGTCCCGTGGCGGTGAACTGGCTCGCCGACTGCAGCGCCTTCGAGATCCCGAAGTCGGTGAGCATCGTACGGCCGGCGTCGTCGATCATGATGTTGGCCGGCTTGATGTCGCGGTGCACGATGCCACGGGTGTGGGCATGCCCCAGGGCACACGCCGACTCCCACAGAATCCGCTGTGTGTGCTGCACCGGCATCTTCCCGGCATCGAGGATCTCGTCCAGCGCTCGCCCCGTGATGTACTTCATCACGAAGAAATACAGATCGCCGATCCCCTCGACGGCGTAAATCGGAATGATGTTGGGATGATCGAGTTGGGCGGCGGTACGTGCCTCGTGCTCGAAGCGCTGCACGAACTTCTCGTCGTGCGACAGCTCGGCCGGGAGCACCTTGATGGCTACCGGCCGCGCCAGAGAGGTCTCGTTGGCCAGGAAGACCACCCCCATGCCTCCCCGTCCCAGCACTCTCTCCACGTGGTAGCGGCCCTCCACCCGCACCCGCAGCTGCTCCAACAGCGTGTCCGTCTGCGTCCCCCCTGTCCGCGCCGCGGTCCCGGTGCCCGGATCCGACGAGTCCGACCCGCACGCGGGGCAGAACTGCGTCCCGTCCGGCATCGGTGTGTGGCAGTGGGTGCAGAGCATGGCGGTGCGGCCGTTACTTCAGACGCTCGAGCAGCTTCATCAGTCCGGCACGCGAGCCCTGCTCCGTGCGGGCGCGCGCCCGCTTGGCCGCGAGCGCGTCGAGCGCGGAGGCTTCGAACGGCGCAACCATGCCCGGCGGCGACGGTCGCTTCGGGCCGAAGGTCCAATCCAGCGTGTACTGCGTCGGGACGCCGGGGAAGTCCATCACGATCAGGTAGTAATTGCCCGGCGCAATGCTGTCGATCGAGAGCGCCTCGTCGACCCCCGACGCCGCATTGAACTTGATCAGCTCCAAGTCGGACAGGTCACCGCCCGCGCTGTCGGCGCGAACCACGTACACGTCCAGGTCCGCATCGGGATCGGCCGCGGTCGTCGTGATGTCCATGCTCTGGTCGCCGGTCGCCGGGGCGATGCGGAACCGGAACCAGTCGATGTCCCGGAAGTTGTCGATGCTGAGCGTGCGACCCTGGGCAATCGACAGTGGGGCGGCCACGTCGCAGTAGTCGTTCTCCTCGGCGATGTCCGGATTCAGCACCGACTCGTAGGTGGACGTGATCAGCATCTCGTAGCGCGCCGGATCACCCTGGGGATTGTACGGCGCCAGGATGTGGTACGTCCCCGCGGGCAGATCCTTCAGCGCCACCAGCGTGAACGGGAACGGCAGCTCCTCCAGCTCGAACGGCGTGTTACCCACCGTGATGGGCAGGCCGCTGCACAGGTAGGTGCGCGGCCCGATGGTCCACCCATCCTGCCCGACCGCCCAGGGGTTGCCCGGGGTGCCGGTCCACGCCAACGAGTTGGTGAGGAACACGCTGGCGGTCCAGCGTCGTGGCATTGTCGAAGGTGTACCAATCGGCCGGCGGCAGCGTGTCACTGCGCGGCCGCACCTCGAACGCCACGGCCGGGTTGCCCCACAGCAGGGGGATCTCCCCCAGGTACCACGGGGCGTTGTCGTTGGGCTCGTAGATGTCA
>JBDGYO010000530.1:0-2365 GCA_039584015.1 Gemmatimonadota bacterium
GACGAACCGTGTCACGGCCTCGACCAGCTTTGCCATTCGCTCCCAGTCCAGCTTGCACTCGCCTGTGGGCGGCTCGGGGTCGGGCGGCTCGGGGTCCGTGCCGTTGCACTCCCACAGTTCGAGCTTGGCGTTGTCCCACCAGGTGGTATTGTTGCGTGATGCGAACTCATTTTCCGCGCCCATCGCCACGCGAATCCTGCCACCGAATGCCTGGGCGATGACCTCGACCCGCTTCCATTCGAGCTGTTCCTGCGTCTCTTCTCCCCAGACCATTTGACGCGCAAAGATGGACGCGCCCCAGGGCTGAATGCCGGCAAATGCCGCCAACCTGCCCGACGGCTTGCTCTCTAGCCGAACATCGGCAGAGAACTTGTACCACTGACCCGGCTGGCTCTCGACCTCTTGATAGATGCCATAGAATCCCCTGCTATGCTCTGGCGGAAAGGCACGGATGCTCCACTGGCCGTGCGTTGTGAACTCCTGGTTGGGCTTGATCTCGGGCCGCTTGTACGGGTTATCGTGCTCCCTGTACTCTGCGCGCCAATGCTCGGGCAGTACGAGGATCCCGTCTGGCGTCTGCTCGTACCATTCTCCTTCAAACGATGGATTGAGTAGCAATGTATCCAAGTTTGTTTGTCCACTTGTACTCATGCGCCTGCGCTGCCTGAAAGTCGGCTATGACATTGCTCTTGCCCTCGATGTAGTAGTCATCGTAATGGGGCCATCGGTACAAGCACGCGCACCGGATCACCTGCGATCCGCTCTGGTTCCAGGCGTTGATCTCGCGGTACATCTCGGTCACCCATCCGTTGCGCTCATCGAGCCAGGGTCCGTCCTGGTTCGTCTCGGTGAGATAGACGGGCAAGTCCCAATAAAGCATCGGGATCGCCTTCATCCAGTCTCGATAGACTCTGAACTCATAGTGTCGGTTTTGATGCGGCGGGTTCATCATCGCCTCAGACGTAATGAGCGCGGGATCGCTGCCGTGTGTGTAGGCGTGAATGGCGAACCCGTCCAGAAACTCGACCGCGGCCATCATCCGTTGGAAGTATTCGATCCAACCAATGCCGGTATCATCGTTCCAGGGGCCAATGGGTGGGAGTAACACCTCGTCAAACTCGTGCCCTGATAGGTCATGGATGGCCTGCCAGCAACGGTCATAGCAGAACGCAACGTATTCCGGTTCAAGTGGCCAACCATCGGGCCACTCAACCGCGTTTCCGGGCTCATTGCCCACGATCCACCGACTGCAACCGCGAGAATTGGCGACCAGTGTGCGCACGCGCTGAACGTAGCCGTCAAGGTGTTCGGGCCTGGGCAACGTGCCTGCTTGATTGCCCCAGCGGTACTGCAAGCGGCAGATCGTGCCATAGCCCTGATCGGCCCATTCGCTGTAGTCCACGCCGGGGTGTGGCTCGGGGCTATGCCCCACTTCGGAAAGGAATAGAATCCAGCCGGCAGGCATGACTGCATTGGGAGCAGGTTCGTGGAGGCCGGCAAGATAGGGGCTGGTGCCAGGCAAAACGACAGTCACTCCCCTCTCTCCCCCGCCACGATGGCGACCGCTGCCTCTGCCAGGGTGCCCACCAGCGTGTAGAGGTGCGCCTGCGCAGGCGGGTCCTCCAGGGGCAGGCCACAGCACACCCGGTAGCACTCGGTGATGCCGGCGGCGCGGGCGGCGAGGATGTCGGAGAGCGTATCGCATACCACAGCAGACTGCGATAGGTCCACGTTCAGCTTGTGCGCCGCTTGCATAAAGAGCCCCGGCTGGGGCTTGCGGCAGATGCAGCCGTCCGCCGGCTTGTGGGGGCAGACGAACACCCCATCGATGCGCCCGCTGTAATCCTCGATCTGCCCAATCATCCAGGCATGTAAGGCGTCCACTTGGCCCCGCAGCACCATCCCCCGCCCGATGGGGGATTGATTTGTCACAACCACGATTCGTCTCTCCGAATTTTTGTCCAAAAACGCCAGGGCGTTTCGGACACGGGGCAGAAAGCGGAACTGCGCCCTGGTGAGGACGTATCCGCCGGGGACGGCGTCGTTGATGACCCCATCCCGGTCGAGGAAGATGGCTCCGGTTTTCATTGCGGCACCCACGCTTCCAGGATGGACAGGCGCGCGTGTCGGGCATCGTCGAACGCCTGGCGCAAGTAGTGGGCCAGCCAGTGAAAGAGAACGCCGTGCACCGCCTCCACCTGGCCCATGTCGCCACAGGGCACGCGCACACAGCGATGGGCGATGCCGGCCAGCTTGCCCCCGTCAAAGCCCGTGATGCCCCAGGTCCTCATCTCCAACTCGTGCGCGGCGTGGACGGCATTCAGCACGTTGGGGCTGTTACCACTACCTGAGAGGGCGATCAGGA
>JBDGYO010000113.1:0-7397 GCA_039584015.1 Gemmatimonadota bacterium
CCCCGCGAATGCCATCTCGTAACGCGCTCCGTAGGCGCGCTGGTAGGCACTGCGGAGGTCGGCCTCGTCCTCGATGAACAGAACCCTGCGGCGAACGTCTGTGGGAGTCATACCTGTGCTGTTTCCAAGCGGCTGGAATATAGCACAGGGCGCTGGCTCAGGCGGAGTCCGACTCCTCTATCTCGAAGAGTCCGTCGGTCTTGGTGAGCACGAGGATGGCCCGAATCTCCTCGGTGGGGCCCCGCAGCCGGATCACTTTTCCTCCGGGCACCGCCCGCCGGCGCACCATGATCAGGGCCCTCAGCCCGGCGCTGTCCAGATGCTGCGTGGCCCGCATGTCCACCACGAGCCGGCCCTTTCCCTCACGCAACGAGTCCATGAGCTCACCGGCGGCTCGGCGGAACGTATCACACGTTTCCAAGTCGAGACGCTCGGGAGCCGACAGGAATTGCTCGCTTCGGGAACCGGTTGTCACTGGACCACTCCTCCGGGGCAGCGCGAACGCACGCCGCTCCTCGCCCTGACAAGTAAAGAGAGCGAGGTCGGTGGTTCCAGGTACTTCGTCACAGGTTTGCACGGAGCGCAGCGCCTCACGGCCGCCTCACGCTCCGGGAGGATTCGGGGCTCAGCTCGCTTGCGGAGTTCTCGCGGTGGCTCGCATCCCGGCGAGCGCTGTCACGAAGATCAACGTGATGATCGCTGCCGAGGCAACGCACCAGCGGCACCAGGCGTGGATCACGGCCGCCTCGAGATAGGTGAGGTAGGCGGCGAACCCCACACCGACACCGGAAAGCAGGACCATCAGGATGGTAGGCTCCCGACGCTCGACCCACCGGGGCTGTAACCCGACGAGGCTCACGCCAATGAGCACCACGTACCCCACCATCCCCCAGAACGGCACCGGCACCCCCAGGAAGTCGGCGTACTCGGAGAGCTGCACCGTCTCGCAGCCACCGTCCCCGCAGGCCAGCGTGCCCAGAAAGCCCACCTTCCACAGCCAGAGGTAGAGGCTGATGAAGAACCCGATCACCGAGAGCGCGGCGATCGTCATCCGATGCGTCATTGGCCCTCGGCCGGCATCGCCCGCGTCACCAACGCGCGCAGGCTGTCGTAGGAAATGGCGCCGGCGACCATGAGGCCTCCGACGATGAAGGTCGGCGTGGACTGTATCCCCATGGTCATCGCCTGCTCCTTCGTGGCGAGAAGGCGCCCGAGGTACCGCTGCTCGTCCATGCAGTCATCGTACTGGTCCATGTTCACGCCCAGGTCCCGTGCGTAGCCCCGGAAGGTCCGCGCGGGACGCCGACCTTCCATCCAGCGTCGCTGGTTGTAGAAGAGCTGGTCGTGCATCGCCCAGAACAGCCCCTGCTCACCGGCGCACGCTGCGGCCTCGTGCGCCAGATTTCCCGCCTCGTGACCGCCCAGCAGGAAGTCGCGATACACCCACCGGACCGTCCCCGCGCTGATGAGCCGCTCCCGCACGTCGGGCTTGGTGAGAATCGCAAACTGTGCGCACCAGGGGCATGCAAAGTTGGAGTACTCGATGATCTCGACCGGGGCGGAGTCCGACCCCAAGGTGTACCCCTCGAACGCCGTGGCGCTCACCGGTACCGGCCCGACCTCTCGGGGTCCGTCGGCCCGGCTACTCTGCCGCGCCCACCAGATCCCCGCCGCTCCCGCCACCACCAAGACGACGAGGCCGAGGTAGAAGGGCTTCAGGTTTGTTGACTGCGCCATGGCTCACCATCCTCCTCGTCGCCGAGATCCGGCGACTCCGTTTGTTCGCGCGCCTGCTCCACGATCCGCCGACTCTCAGCCACTTCAGGAGTATCGTACGTCGAGCGTACTTCGTAATGGAAGAGCTCGCTGCGGGCATCGCCCATGAGCCTGATCAGCTCGGGACCGGCGGCGAGCAACGTCTCGTCATCCGTCAGCCCCCCGATCCGCGCGGCGAGACCACGCAAGAGCTCCACCAAACGCCTCCTGCGGGCGTCGTCGTACGTTGGCTCGGGCATGCTTCACTCCTTGGGAGGTGGGCACCGCACCGATCACACCTCTGATCGGATGTTTGATCACTGCAATCTACTCACACCGGGCTGTTCGCACCGGATTGCATGGGGCGCTGACACTGTTTACGTTTGGTACGCAGAAACCAGCGCCCACCAATAAACGACAACAGGTGTATGAGCAGAAAGCGTATGCAGCAGACGAAGACCGAGAACCCATCGGCGCTCGACCGGGCCCGGGACGAGCTATACAGCCACATTCTGCGATGCGGTGTCCTCCAGGCACAGATGGAGCACCAGAACGACTGGTTCGACGACACCATCGAGTACATGGCCGAGCGGTACACCACGCTCAGCGAGGACGAGCTGGCTGAGCTCCGCCGCCTCGGCGAGCGGTACTGCCAGCCGGTGATCCGCAACAGCCCACCGGTCGGCGCCACGAGCTGACGTCGATCGCGGCTGCCGGTGCATAGGGATACCCCGCTCTGCAGGCGGGGTTCTTTGTTGGCCGCCGATTACCGAGGGGCCGATCCGAGCCGCAACCGCACGCCCGCCGCTAGGCGCAGACCTCCCGCGAGACCCACCTCCGCAAACCACCCCCGCCTCCCACCGGGGCTCGACTCTACCCCCAAGACGACCAGGATGTACTCGCTACTTTCGACGTCCGTGAAGGTGATCGAGGCTCCACCCCCGGCGTAGGGAGTCACTCCCCGGCGTCGGAACGGCCTGAGATGGTAGGACACCATTGCCTCCACCCGACCGGCGAAGTCGCCCTCCCAGCTCCCGGCGCTCGCGAGCAGCCCCAACCGAATCCGTCCCCGCGCGCGAAAGGCGTATCCCAAACCGCCCCCGACGAACTGCCTGGCGGTCACGGTTGCCACCGCCTGCGCCTGCAACTCGTGCGTTCCCTGCGCGCGGGCCGGCGTCTCCAGCGCTCCGAGCCCAAGCGAGAGGAGCGCGACGACCCTATGCCAGCTCAATGTCGTACTCGATCGGAATGTCGGGAGCCAGCGAGCTCAACACGGAGCAGTACTTCTCCACCGAGAGTCCGATGGCGTGCTCGGCCTTTGCCCGATCCAACCCCTCGCCGGCGAGCCGGAAGCGGAATCGCAGCGAGACGTAGCGCCGGGGCTCCTCATCACGGCGCGTCCCCTCGACCGCGATCGAGACCTCACGCAGCCGAACGCGCATCTTCTCGAGGATCACCACCACGTCGGCGCCGGTGCATCCCGCGGCCGCGAGCAGCAGGGCAATCATCGGACTCGGCCCTGCCTCGCCATCACCGTCGATCTGAATCGCGGGCGTCACGGGCTCGGTGCCGGCGCCCGAGAAGCGCAGCCCCTCCCCCGACCACGCCAACTCCACTGCTCGCACGTGTGGCACGTCAGGACCCCCTTCGCGTGGTCAGCCCGATGAACACCCGGTGCCGGCGGAAGGCGTCCTCCGGATGGTACTCGACCAGCCAGTTCATCCCCTCCCGCAAGCGTATCTCGAACCCCAGGACGAACTGTAGCCACAGCTCTGGACAGTCGGGGTCGGCTTCGCACTCGGCTCGTCCGAACAGTCCCACGCCCCCTCCCACATAGGGAATGGCCTTGGCACTGTCCGGCATGAAGCGGTAGACCAGCTCCAGGCTCGTCACGTAGGTGTTGTCGATGTTGAGGAAACCGAGCTCACCCGAGAGACGCACGCGAAGCCGGTCGTCGGCCACGTAGCCGAGATCGAACGCCAGGCTCACCACCGCCTGACCGTCACCCTCGAAGTCCGCCCCCAGCCGGGCCCCAAACCCGAACAGTCCGACCTTGGCCCACGGCACCCGCGTCTCCGCCGGGACCGTGTCCGCGAGAAACGGCTCCTGTTCCGGTTCCTGCGCGGCGAGCGGCGCGGCAATCAGCAGCGAAACAAGCGCTGGTGCGATTCGCATGAGTCGAGTCCCGTCATGCCCACGCCGACACCTCAACGGTGCCGTGCGGCACGACTGTAGTCGGCGATGGCGTACACCGAGATTGCTGCCGTGGCCCACGCCAGGGGCCGCACCAGATCGGAGCCCGCCAGGAACGCCAGCAGAGTGAGCAGTTGTCCCACGGTCACCGCCTTGCCGCCCGCTCGCGCGGGAAGGGTCGTGGGGCGCCGCAGCATCCAGACCACCAGAAACGCGACGAGGGCCACGATATCACGGAGCAGCACACCGAGGATCTCCCAAGTGTTCAACAACCCGCCGCGCATGACCACCGCGAAGGCGGCCACGATGAACAGCTTGTCGCAGATGGGGTCCAAGACCACTCCCAGACGGGAGCCGCCGATGCGGCGAGCCCAGATCCCGTCGAAGAAATCGCTCACGGCGGCCAGCGCGAGAATGACGAGCCGGGCCGCGGCGGACTCCAGGAGCACGAACGCCACGGCGAGCGGAATCCGCAGCGCCGTGAGAAGATCGGGCGCCTGAACCAGGGGTCTTGGTTGCCGCCCCTCCGTTACACCGGTAGCTTGCATTTCACCGGGCCGTGTACGGCCATGGGAGGCCGTGTGGACGTCGCGCTCATCAAGCAATCCGCCATCTTTGCCGATCTCGACGAGCAGGAGCTCGAGCGCGTCGCCGAGATCTGCGAGGAGCAACAGTTCCAATCCGCCCAGACCATCTTCAAGGAAGGCGACCCGGGCAATCGGCTGTACATCATCGCCGAGGGCGAGGTCCGCATCTCGCGACAGGTTCCGGGCTCCGGCGAGGAAGCCCTCACCGTCCTCAAGGAGGGTTCCTGTTTCGGCGAGATGGCCGTATTCGACCGCTCTGACCGATCCACGGACGCCATCGCGAACAAGGACTCCCGTCTCATCACCATCACAAGGTCCGACTTCGAGATGTTGCTCGATTTCGACCGCGATCTGGCCTACAAGGTGCTCTGGTCGGTCGTGCGCATGCTGAGCACGCGTCTGCGCATCACCAACGACAATCTGCGTTCGTTCCTGGCGATGTCGATGTTCTAGCTGCCCCCTCGGACGACATACTCGGCACGACGGTCCCCGCGGAACACCGCACCGGCCACCCGGACCACATCCTCTACCCCCACGGCCCGCAGCCTCGCCGCGGTCTCGTGAAGCTCCGCGATGGCACCGTACACCCACGCCTCCAGGATCTCGCCGGCCACCGCCCGGCCACTCTGCTGCCGCACCTCGACCAGCCCCGCCGCGTAGCTGCGGGCCCGCTCGAGCTCCTCCACCGAGGGCGGTTCCGTAACGACGCGCTCGAGCTCGGCCAGCATCGCCTCCCGAGCTTCCGTTTCCCGGTCGGGTGATGTGGCAATGTAGCTCAGCACGGCTCCCGCCCGACGCGCAAGCCACGGAGCGACCGCCACCGTGTACGCCAGCGATCGTTTCTCCCGCAGCTCGTCGAACAAGCGCCCGGCGAGCCCACTGAGCAGCGCCGCCAGGACCGTGATGGGGTACCGGTCGGCCGAGGCGTAGACGGCGGCCGGGAAGGCCATGGCCAGTGCGCTCTGCTCCTTGCGCCTGGCCTCGTGCGCCCGCCCCGCAGCCCACACCGGAGCGGCGGCCTCATCGCGGCCGGACTCTCGCGCGGGCCAGGCCGCAAGGGGGGCGAGCGCCCCATGCAGCTCCTCGGCCTCCAAATCGCCCACGGCGACCACCACCGCGCGTCGCCCGGCGACGCGTCCCGCCCACTCCTGCACCAGCCCTGCATCGAGCGCTGTTACGATGTCCGGCTCCCCTAACGCCGACAGCCCATACGCATGACCGGGAAACGCCTGTCCCAGCACCCGCTGCAAGGGATGCCGGAACATGTCGTCCCGGGCCCGGCGCGCGTCGCTCGCCTGCAGGGCCTGCTCCACCTCCACGTCCTCAGTGCGCAACTCGGGCTCGAGCGCCACCATCCGCAGCAGCTCCGCCGCGTCGCGCACCGCGTCGACCCGCACGGTCATGCGCCACCCGATCGTCTCCGCCCCGACGCTCGGGGCGAGCCCACCGCCGAGCATCTCCGCCGCCTGCGCCAGCTCCTCGGCGGCGAGTCCGCCGGCCCCGCGCAAGGCACTCCGGGCCAACAGCCAGGAGATGCCCGCGTTCGCGTCCGTCTCCTGAGTCGTGACCCCGGGAACGTGGACGAGCACCGTGACCAAGCCTGCCCCGCGCTTGGACCGTGTCAGTACATCCGCGCCGGGATACGAGCGGTGCACCACCCCGGCGGCGTAGGCGGTCGGCTCCCCGAGGACGGGTGGTGCCTGCCGACGGGTGACGGCACGGGACGTGACCGCGGCTACTTCCGTCCGGCTCGCACCGTCGGCAGGCGGCCAGGCACCTTCGAACCGGGTGGTCCCGCCCTCCGGCAGGTAGAAGAATCCGGCGGCCGCGGTGGGATCGAGGTATTGCTCGGCCACGCGCCGGATCTCGTCGGCTGTCACCGCCATGTCCGAGCGGTAGAGCTCCTCGGCGAGGCGGTAGTCGCCCAGCGACTCGGCCTCGCACAGGACCGAGGCGCGCCCCTCCGTGGACTCGAAGCGTCGCGCCCACTGGGTAGCGACCAGCGCCTTGGCCCGCTCGACCTCCGCAGCGGCCGGCGCGTCGCCGCGCAGCGCCTGGACCAGTTCTAGGCTCCGTTCCAACGCCCCGTCCAGACGGTCCTGCTCTCCCTCCAGCCCGAGCTCGAACACGCCGACCTCGGTGGGCGTATAGTGGCCAGCGCCGACACTGGCTGCGAGCCCCGGCGTGCGCACCGCACGGTAGAGCCGCGAGCCCCGCCCCGTTCCCAGGACCGTCGCCGCCATGTCGAGGGCAGCTGCGTCCGGATGCAGCGTCCCCACGGTGCGCCATCCAACGTTGGCAAGCGGACGCTCCACATCGCCGCGCTCGACTTGGAGCGCGGCTGGCGCCGCACCGGACTCGGGGGGCGAGCCTTCGACCTGCGTTGCCGGCCGTTCCCACGATCCGTAGACGTCCGTGGCCAGGCGCAGCGCATGGTCCGCGTCCACATCCCCGGCAATCCCCACGATGACGCGCCTGGGTGTGTAGCGGCTCGTGTAGTACGCCAAGACGTCGTCCCGAGTCAGTCGCCGCAGGCCTTCCTCGGTCCCGATGCGCCAGCGCCGCATCCGATGCACCCGGAACAGCAGCGCGTACAGACCTTCCGTGGCCACCGCGCCTGGCGTGTCCAGCTTCCGCTTCGCTTCCTGGATGATGACCTCGAGCTCCCGCCCCAGCTCATCTCCATCGAGGGCGGAGTGCATCAGCGCGTCGGCCTGCACGTCCAGCGCACGCTCGAGCCCCCCAGCGGCCGACGGCAGCACCGTGTAGTAGATCGTCTTGTCGTAGATGGTCCCTGCGTTGATGTAGCCGCCCACGAGTTGGGTCTCTCGGGCGATGTCACCCGGTTTCCGCCGTGCGGTG
>JBDGYO010000114.1:0-7379 GCA_039584015.1 Gemmatimonadota bacterium
CCGAACGACCACAGGCAACCGGGAGTCGCTGATGGCACGCGATAAAGAGCTGGAGATCCTCGAGGAGGAGCAGGAGCCCGAAGAGGAGCTGGACGAGGTCGAGGTGTACGAGACAGACGGTGCCAGCGGGATCATCGGATTCATTGGCGGGCTGTTGCTAGGCACCCTCATCGGGGCAGGGGTAGCGCTGCTCGTCGCCCCCGAGCGCGGCGACGTGACCCGGCGCCGCCTTCGCACCAGGATCCGCGACGCAGGGGGCGAGGCAAAGGAACAACTCGAGGACTGGCGGGATGACGCCGAGCGGGAGTTGCGCCGCCACCGGCGCAAGCTGCAACGGCGGCTGCGGGGCCGGCCGAGCTGAGCGGGCCGGAACCCGGCCCTCCTCAGGTCCGGTCCCTGATCGCCTCAAGTAGCTCGGCCGCTTCCGCCTGGTAGTCGGGGTCCTCCACGTCGCTGGTGGGTGGGAGTGCCAGTACGAGCTCGAGCTGTTCACGCGCTTCCGGGTAGCGCTCCAGGTCGATGTAGACCTGCGCGAGCTCGAGGTGATGGTACAGGTGGCTCGGCTTGAGGTCCACGGAGCGCTCCAGGTATACCACCGCGGAGTCCCAGCTCGCCCTGCTCATGAAATCGGCGCCGAACAGCGTGCGCGCAAAGAACTTGGTCATGCCAGAGAGCCGCTCGATCTCGGCGTGCCACGCGCCCAGCACGTGGTAGGCGCCGTCGTGCAGCGAATCCAGCTCGACCGTGGTCAGCGCCGCATTGTAGATCTGGTCGGCGAAGCGCACGCGCTCCCGGCCGCCCTTGGTGCGGGACAGTCGCCCGAGGGCCACCGACTGCTGGAACCAGCCCTCCGGATTGGACGAATCGGCATAGACGGCGCGGGTGGCCCACGACCATGCATCGGCGTAGAGGCTGTCGCGCCGGTCGCGGGACCGGTCGGAGAGCTGCTTCGCGACGTCGCCTTGCGCCCGGGCGAACCTCCACATCGCCTCCGTACGACTGGAATCGATCCACAGGGCGCGGCGATACGCCTCCAGGGCCGCGGCAGGTTCCAGCGCGTCGGTCAGGCTATCGCCCCGAGCGACCAGTTCCGCGTAGGTTTGTGCCGTGGCCGGAGCCGTGAAGGCACAGGCCGCGAGGAGCGAGACGATGAGTGAACGCATGCTGGCCCTCCGCCGAGTGATGCCGTGAACAGCGAGCGAGGTATGTTCGTGCGCCCGCTGATCGAGCGCAAGCGTGACGGCGACGCGCTCACGCCGGACGAGTGGTCCCGCCTGGTCAACGCGTATGCGGTCGAGGCGGTCCCCGACTATCAGATGGCGGCGCTCCTCATGGCGGTCTTGCTCAATGGGCTGGACGAGACGGAGCTCGGTGCCCTCACCGACGCCATGCGCGCCTCCGGATCGAGCCTCGCGTTCGGCCCGGACGTTCCGCCACGGGTGGACAAACACTCAACCGGTGGCGTGGGCGACAAGGTATCGCTGGTGTTGGCGCCGCTGGTGGCGAGCGTCGGCGTCGCCGTGCCGATGATCTCCGGCCGCGGGTTGGCTCATACCGGGGGGACGCTCGACAAGCTAGAGGCGATTCCCGGATTCCGCGTGGACCTCTCGCTCGAGGACGCGCGCCGGCAGGTCGAGCGGATCGGGCTGGCGATGCTCGGCCAGACGGAGGAGGTCGCCCCGGCCGACCGAAAGCTCTACGCCCTGCGCGGCGCCACCGGGACGGTCGACGCGATTCCCTTGATTGCCGCCAGCATCATGTCCAAGAAGCTCGCCGAAGGGCTCGACGCGCTGGTGCTCGACATCAAACGCGGCAGCGGGGCATTTCTCCCGGAGCTCGAGCAGGGCATGGGGCTGGCGCAGACGATGATCCGACTCGGCGAGGAGCGTGGCTGTCCCACCGTTGCGCTGCTCACGGCGATGGACCGGCCCCTGGGACACGCCTGCGGGAACGCGCTGGAGACCGAGGAGGCAATCGCGGGGCTGCGGGGTGAGGGGCCCGCCGACCTGATGGAGGTGACCTACGGACTCGGGGTGGAGATGCTCCTGCTGGCTGGTGTGGCCAGTGCTCGGTCCGATGCGCGATCCACCCTGGAGCAGGCCATCGGCTCGGGCCGGGCCGCGGATACGTTCCGGGCGCTGGTAGCCGCGCAGGGCGGCAACCCCGCCGTGGTGGACGACCCAGGTGTGCTTCCCCAAGCCCCGGTGGTGCAGGTGTACGAGGCGCCCCGGTCCGGAGTGGTCCAGGGCGTCGAGCCGCGGCGCATCGGGGAGGCCGTGGCCACATTGGGAGGCGCGCGGCACGAGGTCGACGACGACGTGGATCCGTCGGTGGGCTTCGTGATCACGGCGAAGCCGGGTGACCGGGTTCAGCGGGGCGAGCCGCTGGCGTCGATTCATGCACGAGACGAGAACGGAGCTGCCGCGGGTCGGGTTGCCCTGGACGAGGCGATCCGGATCGGGGATGCCGACGGGCCAGATGCGCTCCCCCTCATCTCACACCGGGTGACCGGCAACTCCGTGGAGGTGCTCGCCTAGCTCACGGCTTGGGCGCGCCCGGTCCCCAGTCGGGCAGGTCCTCTGTGGCCTCTTCGGGTGACGCCAGCGCGTCCACGTCGCGCACTTCTTCCTCCGCCGCGGCCAACTCGTCCTGATCGACCGAGTCGTCGCCCACGGCGCGCCCGGGATCGATGCGGCGCGAGCGTCCCGGGCCTATGAAGAACCAGGCCAGGGCCGCCGCCAGCACGAGCAGCACGATGACCAGCCCCACTGAGCCGGTCACGAGCCCGAGCGCTGCTCCTTCCAGAATGCATCGAGCCGAGCCGCAATCGCGTCGCGCACCTCGCGGAACGCGGCGAGCTGCGTTTCGTCACTCGCGGCCGGCGCCGCGGGATCGGGGAGCACCCAGTCGAGGCGGCGTCCCGAAGTGTAGGCCACGGGGCACTCCTCTTCGGCGCACAGCCTGATCACCACGTCGGCGGCGGCCAGCGGCACGTCGTCCATGCCCTTGGAGTGGTGCTGGCTGATGTCGATACCGATCTCCTGCATGGACCGCACGGCGCGGGTGCTCACCCGGCCGGGTCGGGAGCCGGCGCTGTAGATGTGCCAGTCGTCGGGTGCGCGCGCGCGCGCTAATCCCTCGGCCATCTGGCTCCGGGCGGAGTTTGCCACGCAGAGGAAGATCAGGGAGGGCACCGGGTCGTTCGGCGGGTTACAGCTGATCCAGCAGTTCCTTGGGGAGCTCCTCCGAGCGCACCAGCACGAGGATGGCGGCTTGGGGCACGACGAGGTAGCGCTTGTCCTCGAACGTGATCTCCACGGCGGCCTTGCGGAAGAACAGGGCGAAGTCACCCACCCGCGCCTGCATCGGCACATAGCGCGGCTCCCCACCGCCGATCGACTTCCACGGCTCCTCGTCGAGCTCGGTGGGAGCCGAAAGGGGTGTGCCCGGCCCGGTGGCGATGATCCGGCCGCTCTGCACGGCCTGGCGATCGACCGCCGTGGGCGGCAGGTAGAGCCCCACGTTGGTGCGCTCCTCGCCCTCCTCGGGCGCGATCAGCACGCGGTCCCCCACGACGACGAGCTTCTTGAGCGGATCGGCCATATCATGAAATCAAAGGGCCGCCATGGATGTTCGCCAGGGGCAGCGTGGCGCTGGTACGCTCTGTACCAGCGCCGAGTGACGACCTCTATTGACCATCACAGTACCCGACCCGAAACTTCCCCTGTCACCCACCATCCCACACGGGACGACACCATGGCAGCCCTGTTCAAGAAACAGCCGAAATCGCAGCCGAGTCCGGAGGAGCTTCCGGAGGTCCTGCAGCAGCTGCTGCAGCGCATCCAGGAGGAACGTACGGCGCTCGAGAGCGTGCTTGAGCGGGCGCAGACCGCGGCGCATCAGTCCGCGTCGGTCGAGCAGCAGATGGCTGCGGCGGCAGAGCGTCACGCCGAGGGGGCGGCGGCGGTCGAGCGGCAGTTGGCCGAGGCGGCCGAGCGGCAACAGGAGCTGGTGCAGCGGCTCGATGCCACACGGGAACAGGCGGCGGGACTCGGTGACCTAGCCACGCGCCTGGAGCAGCTGGACGGCGCGATCGGCGAGGTGGAGCAGAGCCGTGCCCAGGCCGCCAAGGGCGTGCGGGAGGTGGCGGAGAGCTTGGCAGAAGTCTCAGGTGTGGTGGAGAGTGTGCACGCATCACTCCAGGATGCCACGCGCATGCGGACGGAACAGGTCGAGCCGCTGCAGCGGGAGGTCGCGGAGACGGCGGAGCGACAGCAAGAGATCTTCCAGCGCCTCGATGCGGCGCGAGAGCAGGCGGCGGGACTCGGCGACCTGGCCACGCGCCTGGAGCAGCTGGACGGCGCGATCGCAGAGGTGGAACAGGCTCGTTCCCAGGCTGCCAAGGGTGTGCGTGAGGTGGGGGAGAATCTGTCGGACGTGTCGGGGGTGGCGGACAGCGTCCGCGCCTCGCTGCAGGAGGCCACGCGCCTCCAGGACGAGTTGGCCCAGTTGAGCGGGCCCTCGGGTGCCGTTGCCGAGCTCGCGGCCAAGGCGGACGAAGTGCGTGAGCGGTTCCTGAATTACAGCCACGATGTCACCGCAACGCGCGACGCGCTGGAGGAGGTGCGGCGCGACCAGGGGGATATGCAGGCGGGTTTCGACCAGGCACGGGAGGCGGCCGCGCGACTGAAGCAGGAGGTGGACGGAGCAGAGGCGCGCCTCGCGACGATGGAGGCCGGACTCGCCGAGGTGGCGAAGATGGAGCAGCGCTCGACGCGCACCGAGGAACAGCTGCAGGCGCTGAGCGCGCTGTCCGATCACGTGCTGCACAAGACGCGTGCCGTGGAGAGCCAGCGGGAGATAGTGGACCGGGCGGCCGCCCAAGCGGCGCGACTGGATGACCTCGTGTGGGATCTGGACTCCCGGCTGAAGAAGCTGCAGGAGGACTCCAAGCTCATCAAGAAGACGCAGGCGAGCCTGGCCGACCTGGAGCAGCTCGTCGAGCGCACGACGCAGCGCATCGAGATGACCAGGGCACAGGATGCCGCGGCGCAACAGGAGGCGGAGCAGCTCGCGTCCCAGTTGTCGTCGCTGAAGTCCGACGTACGCGAGGGTGTGGACCGGCTCAAGCTCGATCGCGAGGGATTGCAGGCCACCAGCCAACAGGTGGCCGAGTTGCGCTCGACGCTCACCGAGCTCGAATCCCGCTTCCAGCAGATGGAGCAGGCAGGGCAGGCGATCGCCCAGGCACAGTCCAAGTCGGACGAGTTGGCGGCTCGCCTCACCACGCTCGTCTCGGAGGTGAGTCGTGTGGAGGAGCACGGCGAGCGAGCGCGCACCGTGGCCGCGGCTCTGGAGCGCGTCGAGGCCACGGGGCGGCAGGTGGCCGAGCGCATCGAGCGGCTCGAAGCCTCGCAGCCGGCCATGGCGGAGCTCGGCCGCGAGGTCGCGGAGCTCAAGACGTCGGGTGAGGCCGTGCGCGATGCGACCGCACGGCTCCAGGCCGCGCGCAGCGAGGTGGAGCAGGGGCTCGCCGCCCAGGCGGAGAGTCGCCGATGGGTGGCCGAGGCAGACCAGCGGGTGCAGGACCTGCGGCACAAGATCACGGAGCTCGACGCGGCGGCACAGGCCGTGGACCGCGTGCGGGTGCTGGCGGGCGACGCCCTCGAGAAGGTTGAACACCTGCAGAACCGCGAGGCGTTCGTGGCCCAGATCGAGGAGCGGCTCGACGGCCTCGGCAACCTGAGCAACGAGCTGGACGTGCGCATGGCCTCGCTCGAGGAGCGCCGCAGCGCGTTCGCGGATCTGGAAGCCCGCAGCGATGCCCTGCGCCAGCGACTGGATGACGCCGACCGCCGCTTCGAGTCGGTGGCCCGGCGCGATGAGGAAGTCGGGCAGCTCGAGACCCGCATGGATGCCGTGGCAGGACAGCTCGAGGGTGCCGGGCAGCGAATGGGAGATCTCCAGATCGGGGTCGACGATGCGGCGGCGCGGGCCGCGGAGCTGGAGGCCCTTGCCGAGCGCGTGGACAGCGTGGGTCGACAGATCGAGGAGCGGGAAGCGGCGCTGCAGCAGGCTGCGGCCCAGCTCGAGCGCGCGTCGGCGCTACGGCAGGACGCCGCTGGCGCCGCGCAGGCACTCGAAGACGAGAGCAAGAAGTTGAGCAACGCGCTGGCGGCGGCGCAGTCCCAGGCGGAGCGGGTGAGCGACCTCGCCGAGCAGCTCGAGTCACGAGCAGGCGCCCTGCGGTTCGCCGACAAGCGGGTGACCCAGTTCGAGGAGAAGATCGCGCAGCTGGAGCGGATGGAGCGGGACGTGACGGCTGCGGTGAACGCGCTGGCCTCCCGCCAGGAGAGCGTCGACGCGGTGCGCCGCGAGCTCAGCACGATCTTCGAGACCGCCGAACAGACCGTGGCCCACGTGCGGGGCGTGACCGCCGCCCGGCAGGAGGTGGAAGACACGCGCGCCGCCCTGGAGAGTGTGCTGGAGCGGGCCCGGCAGGTGGATGGGCTCTCGGCCGCGGTGGACGAGCGCTGGACGCGTGTCACGCAGGCCGAGGAGCGTCTCGCCAAGCTCGACACGCTGCTGGGGGACGTGCGATCGAGCCTCGAGACGCTACGCGGGCAGAAGGCGGTCGTGGATCACGCCATCGAGAAGGCGAACCAGCTTACGTATCAGACCAAAGAGGCCGAGGCGATCATCACCGCGCTTCGCGAGGAGCGGGAGCTGGCGTCGCGCATCCACGAGGCGGTGATCGAGCTGAGGAGGGAAGAGGCGGGCTAGTCGCGCCTGCTGGCTTGAGTGATCGGAATCGCACGGCGCCCCCGCCCAACCGGGCGGGGGCGCCTTCCCATATGGTCTAGAGAGCTCGCTTCAACGTGATGGTACCGTCGAGAGACGCCAGCGTCGCCAGCGTCGCCACGCCGCAACGTGCAGGCTTAATTCACGAGTCATTTACTCCTTTGTAAACGCCTTGCGCAGCGCGTGCCCTTCATGAGGACTTCATCGATTACTTAGTAACTCGGTGTTAGTTCGTCGGTGAATACCTGAAGTGAGACTCGGGATTTCACCGTAAGGAGGGGCCGCTGAGGATGAAGGGCTGTTATCTCCTAGTGTTCTTCTTCCTGTTTGCTCTCGCGGGATGCGAGGGGCCGCAGGGGGCCGCCGGTCCGGCGGGAACAGCCGGTGCCGACGGTGCGGACGGCGCCGATGGCGCCGACGGCGTCGACTTTCCCGGCCCGCCGCCCGCAGGGTACACGGCTGCCAACGGGATCACCGGGGGCGCCGCTTACGGCAAGTGGTGGACCACCGATGCGGGGGGGGGCGGCACTCAGCCCACCACGACCGCCGGTGCGGACTTCTACCGTTGCAAGGCGTGT
>JBDGYO010000115.1:0-7372 GCA_039584015.1 Gemmatimonadota bacterium
TATCCGATTTGCGCCGTCCAGCAGCGAGTATTCCGAGTGGGTGTGGAGGTGGACGAAGGTCATGGTGGGAGCTCCAGCCGAGAAGCTTATCCATGCGTTCTCGCGTTGTCAAAATTGACTTGGCCTGCGTATGTTCCTCTGACGTTGGGGGTTATGCGCCCCCGAAGACACGGGAAGATCCGGGCCGCTTGGGGCCGAATCCCGCCCCGGAGCGGCTCGTGAGGAGGGTTTCTTGAGGCTCCGAGAGTTGCTGGGTCTCGCTGGGGTGGTGCTGGCCGGAGCCTGTGGGGGGAATGACCTCCCCGTTCCGGCGGCTCTCGCCATCGTCTCCGGCAGCAACAGCCAGACCGCGTTCGCCGGCGCTCGACTGCCGCTGCCGCTCGCCGTCACGGTCACCGACGACCAGGGGATCACGGTCCCGCGGGCCGAGGTGGCGTGGACGGTGACGTCGGGCAGCGGAGCGAGTCTCTCGAATGCCGTCACGCTGTCCGACGGGAACGGGAACGCGGAGGTGGCGGTCAGCCTGGGGAGTGCGGCCGGGAGCTACTCGGTGGAGGCGGAGCTGGTGGTGAACTCGTCCGTGGCGGTCTCCTTTACGATGACCGCGGTGGCACCGCCCCAGATCAGTAGCCTCTCACCCGGCACGTTCACGGGTGGCGATACGGTGACCATCCAGGGCACGGACCTCGCCGATACCCTGCTGGTCGAGATCGACGGGACACTCGCCCGCGTGCTCTCGGCCGCGGTCGGCGGGACGAGCATGGACGCGGTCGTCCCCGAGTGCCTGCTCCCGGGCAGCGTCCCCGTCGCGATCATGTACGCCGCGGCCACGCTGGACGAGACCTCGGGAACGTACCAGACCCAGAGTGACCCGCTGCGCCTGGAAGCGGGCGAGTACGCCTCCTTCGATCCGGCCGCGCTCTCCAACTGCGCGGTCTTCCCCGACGCCGACGCGAGCGGCGCCCTCTACCTGCTGGCACCGCAGTCGGCGACGGTGGTGGCGAACCTGCAGGCCGACTACCGCCTGGTGGGCGATCCGTTGACGCCGGTGATCGCCGCCACCGAGCGGCCCGAGGCCGAGCTGCCCGCGTACCTGCGGTTCCACGACTGGCTGCGGCAGCGCGAGGCCGAGATCGCCCAAATGCCGAAGCCGCAGCTCGAGCCGCAGTTCCTCGCGCCGGCCGCCGCCGCATCCGGCATCGAGGTGGGTGACCGGCGGAACTTCAACATCTGCGCACAGTTTCCATGCTCGGCGGACGACGTCGAGACCGTGAGCGCGGTCGCCCGCTTCGTGGGCCAGCACGCTGCGCTGTACGAGGATGTAGACGCGACTTCCAAGCTGTCGGACACGGAGGCTGGCAACCTGGGAGGCCTGTTCGACGACGAGCTCTACGCGGTGGCCACCAACGCCTTCGGCTCGGAGTCGGACGTGGACCAGAACGGGATCGTGCTCGTCCTGATGACACCGCATGTGAACCGGCTGACGGACGCGGACGACTGCCATGACGGCGTCATTACCGGCTTCTTTTTCGGGGCCGATCTGGATCCCGCCTTCGCCAACGACAGCCGGTCCAACCAGGCCGAGATCTTCTACTCGGTGGTGGCCGACCCCGATGGCACTATCTCCTGCGACCTGAGCAAGAGCTCGGTGAACCGGCTCGTGCCCGTCACCTTCTCGCACGAGATGCAGCACATGATCGGCTACAATCAGCACGTGCTGGTGCGGGGCGGCGCCTTGGAGATTCTCTGGCTCAACGAGGGCCTGTCGCATCTGTCGGAGGAGCTCGCGGCGCTCCACTTCGAGGCGATCGGGAATCAACAGCGGTTCAGCGAGTTCGCGATCGGCAACCTGTTGGACGGCTATCGCTACCTTCAGGAGCCGGGCAACGAATTCGTGCTGTGGACGGTGGGCACGGGGACGCTGGAGGAGCGAGGTGCCATTTGGCTGTTCCTGCGCTGGGTGGTGGACCAGTTCGGCGACGCGACGATCCGCCGTATGGTGGAGACGACTCTCACCGGAGCCACCAACGTCGAGGCGGTGACAGGTGAACCGTTCTCGCGGCTGCTGTCGGAGTGGTTCCTCGCCAACTACGTGTCCGATCTGCCGGGGTTCACGGCGCCGTCGAGGCTGCGGTATACCACGTGGACGTTCCGGACGACCTTCGATGCCCTCCACCAGGTGGACCCGACCCGGTACCCCGACCCCTTCCCGCTGATACCAACGCAGTTCACCGGCGGCGCGTTCAACGTGACCGGCACGCTGCGCTCCGGCTCCGGGGACTTCTACCTCGTGGAGCAGCTCGCCAGTCAGCGCGGCTTCACGGTGAGCTTCGAGGACCTGGCGGGCGGGCCGGTGAGCGGGACCGTGACTCCGCGGCTCGAGGTGGTGCGGATCCGCTAGGCCCGCGACACATCCCTCGCGACCACCCCGCGCGCGAGTAACTTATCGGCGTGCGTTCCCTCTCCTTTCGTATGGTCGCGGCCGGTGTGGCCCTCAGCGGGCCCCTCGTATGCCCGCGTCCCGCCGCGGCACAGACGCAGGACACCGTCTACCTCCTCCAGCTCCCCGCCTCCGTCAGGAGCGTTGGGCTCAACAGCGCCGGCGTCGCGATCCTGGGCGATGCCTCGGGCGTGTTCACCAGCCCCACCACACTTGCCACACTGCGCCACGCGGGTCTCGAGGCCGCGTACCGCTCCGCGCCGGGTGACGCGTTCGTCATGAGCGGCGCCCTGGCGTGGCGCATTCGCCAATTCAATCTGGGGGTCGGCGGCCGCCTGTTCGACTTCGGGTCCAACGCCGACCAGTACCTGGGCGGCGGTATCCCGGCGGGAACCAACTCGCGCGAGGTGCTGGGCACGGCCTCCCTGGTGTACCGCTTCGGGATCCTCGCGCTCGGTGTGACGGGGAAGTACACCCGCCGGACCGTGGGCGACGTGTGGACGGGAGGCGTGAGTGGGGATGCGGGCCTCGCGTTCGCGTTCTTCGACATCATGGCCATCGCGTTCGCGGTGCAGAACATCGGCGGCAACTGGCGGGATACCTCTTCGCTGGTGATGCCGCGGCTCACGCGCCTGGGGTTCACCATGAACTACGTCGACCCTCTGGAATCGTTCCGGCTCCTGAGCACGTTCGAGATGATGTGGCGCGCGGGTGAGTCGGCGCGGGCCGTGATCGGGCTGGAAGCGGGGGCGGTGCTCAAAGGGGCGTTGGGTGTGATCGGGCGCGCGGGGTGGAGCGGACGACCCGACGTACTGTCCAATTCCGAGTTCACGTTCGGCGGCACGGTGCAGGTGGGGACTCTCATGCTGGACTACGCCTATCGCGGGGAGGACCTGCTGGGCGAGCCGGGGCACTACTGGGGTGCGCGTTTCACGTTCTAAGCTCCTCAAGGGTGCGGCCATCACGGCCGGTGCGCTCGTGGTGCTGTTCGCGGCCGCCGTGCTGCTCAGCGCCGACGTGCGCTTCGTGCTGCGCTCGGCGTACGAGGAAGCGGGCATTCTGCTGCGGCGGCGCGACATCGGCGAGTTGCTCGCGGACTCCGGCACGTCCGATCTGCGGCGCCGACAGTTCCGGCTCGTGCTCGACGCGCGCCAGTTCGGGCAGGACTCGCTGGGGCTCGACGCGGGCGACACCTACACGACATTCTCCGACCTGGAAACGGACACACTCCTGCTGGTGCTCACGGCGAGCCCGCGCTACGCGCTGGCACCCTACACATGGCGCTATCCCATCGTCGGGACCATCCCCTACAAAGGGTTCTTCGATCTGGACGCGGCGCGGCGCGCGGCCGAGCGGTTACAGGACGAGGGCTACGACATCTATCTGCGGCCGGCCGCCGCGTTCTCCACGTTGGGATGGTTCAACGATCCGCTGCTCTCGACCGCGCTCTCGCGCGACCCCGTGTCGTTGGCCTCGCTGGTGCTGCACGAGATCGCCCACAACACGCTGTACGTAGCGAACGAGACCCTGTTCAACGAGAGCTTCGCGCTGTTCGTGGGGTACCGCGCTGCCGAGGCGTTCTTCGCCAGCCGGAGGGATACTGCGGGCGCCCGGCGCGCGGTGGCAATCATGCGCGACCAGCGGCGCCTGGGGGCATTCTACCGCGAGCTGGCCGATACGCTGGAACAGCTCTACGGCAGCGAGCTCGGCGAGGACGAGATGGAGTCCCGGCGCCAGGTGCTGTTCGACGAGGCTCGAGAGCGGCTGCGGACAGGGCTCGGCGACGAGCTGGAGGTGTACAACGGCCCCCGCATGGCTGAGAACACGCTCAACAACGCCTCGCTGCTCGCGCAGCGGATCTATCGCACGCGGCTCGAGCTGTTCGATCAGGTGCTCGAGTCAGAGCACGGCGATCTACGGGCCACCGTGGCGCGCATCGCCGAGGCGCTGGACGCCGACCGCGACGCGCCCCCGTTCGAGGTGGTGGAGCGGCTCGCTACGCCGCCGGAGTGACCCTCGGGTATATTTGCAGCAACCTGATTCTCGAGAGATCGAATCAAAATGTCTGATCTGCAATCCTTTGTTGCCGCTAATGGCGACCGAATGCTTCAGGAGCTGAACGACCTGCTCCGAATCCCCAGCATCTCCACGCTGCCCGTCAATGCGTCCGACTGTCGGCACGCCGCCGAGTGGGTGGCGGACCAACTGCGCAACCTGGACTGCGAGGTGGAGCTGCTCGGCAGCGACACGCACCCGGTGGTGTGGGCCAAGGGCCCCGAAGTCCCGGGTAAACCCGTCGTGTTGGCCTACGGCCACTACGACGTGCAGCCGCCCGATCCGCTGGACGAGTGGGAGACTCCGCCGTTCGAGCCTACGGTGCGGGACGGCAACCTCTACGCGCGCGGCGCCACCGACGACAAGGGCCAGGCGTTCGCCATCATCAAGGCGTTCGAGGCGGTGAGCCGCGGCGGGAAGCCGCCGGTGAACATGCGGTTTCTCATCGAGGGACAGGAGGAGGTGGGAAGCGGCGTGCTGTTCGACCTGCTCGATGAGCACCCCGAGCTGGTAGAGGCCGACGCGGCGCTGGTCGCCGACACCCAGTACTACGCGCCGGGCATCCCGGCCATCGAGGTGGGGCTGCGGGGCATTTGCTACGGGGAGATCAAGGTGCGCACGCTCAAGGGCGATCTCCACTCCGGGCTGTACGGCGGCGTGGCGCCCAACGCGCACGAGACCCTGGTGCACATTCTCGCGAAGCTCAAGACAGAGAAGGGGCGGATCAACATCCCGGGGCTGTACGAGGCCGTGAAGCGCCCCGCCAAGGCGGAGCGTGACGCGTGGGATCAGCTCCCCTTCAAGGAGCGGGAGTTCATGCGCGACGAGGTGGGGTCCAAGGCGCTCACCGGCCTCACCCGCTACTCGGTATTCGAGCGGCTGTGGGGGCTTCCCACGCTGGAGATCCACGGCATCATGGGCGGCTTCACCGGTGAGGGTGCCAAGACGGTGATCCCCGCCGAGGCCACCGCGAAGGTGAGCCTCCGGCTCGTGCCCAATCAGAAGACGAAGACGGTCGAGAAGCAGCTCGTCAAGGCGGTGAAGCAGCTTGCGCCGCCATACGCCGACGTGTCGTTCTCGTTCATCCACGGCGCCGACCCGGTGCTGGTGGACATCGACGCCAAGCCGTTCGAGTTGATCGATGAGGCGTTCAAGGAGGTGGAGGGACGGGGCATCGTGTTCACCCGCTCGGGCGGTTCGATTCCCGTCGTCGCCGCGCTCGCCAAGGGCGGAGCGCCGGTGCTACTCGCGGGGATCGGGCTCCCCGACGATCGGCTGCACGCGCCGAACGAGAAGCTGGGAGTCGATCAGTTCCTGAACGGGATCAAGGTGTACGGGAGGTTCTTCGAGCTGATGGCTCGGTAGCCAGCAGCTGCTCCGCCGTCACCATGCGCGGCTGCTGCTCGAACGTCTCGGCGAAGCCCAGCACCACGGCGTCGATCGCGCGCGCCCAGAGGTCGCGCGGGGTGCGCGAGCCGAGCTCCCGGGTGATGTTGGTCATCACGACGTCGTCGATGCCGCAGGGGACGATGAGATCGAAGTAGGACAGATCGGTGCTCACGTTGAGCGCGAAGCCGTGCCAGGTGACCCACTGCTTTACGTGAATGCCGATGCTGGCGATCTTGCGCCCCTCGGTCCACACGCCGGTGAAGCGCTCGTCGCGCTCGGCTTGAATGCCGAGGGTGGCGAGGCCCGCGATGAGGCTCCCCTCGATCTGTCGCAGGAACCAGTGTAGGTCCTTCTTGTGCTCCGTCAGGTCGTAGATCGGATACCCCACGAGCTGTCCGGGGCCGTGGAATGTCACGTCGCCGCCGCGCTCGATCTCGTGGACCTCGACACCGCGCGCCGCGAGCACTTCGGGTGCGGTGATCAGGTGTCGCTCCTCGGTGGAGCGTCCCAGCGTCACCACGGGAGGGTGCTCGACCAGCAGCAGCATGTCGTTGGGCACGGTCTTCTCGATGCGCGCGTGCGCCAGCCGGCGCTGCAGCTCGAGCGCTTCCTCGTACGCCATGCGGCCGATGCCCACCACCGCGAGGTCGCTGCTCATGCGCCGCCCGCCATCCGGGCCTTGAGCCACGCCCAAACACAGAGCCCAATCAGCAGTGCGAGGTAGAGGGAGAGCCCGAAGACCCCCGCCACCATGTCGGCCGGGACGGCGAGCCCGGCGAGCAGCAGCGCGGCAAGCGTGCCGATCGCGGCGGTGAGTCCCCGCCGGAAGTAGTCGGCGATGGGGCGCGACAGCACCCACGCCGTGGCGACCGCTGCCACGATTCCCGCGAACAGGCTCACCGGTATGACGGCCTCGGCGGGGCCCGCTGCGCGAAACACGATCAACCCGACCGTAATGCACGCGGCGCCGGTGCTTGCACCGGCGCCGATGCTGGCCAGGGCCGTTCCGACGGGGTCGCTGGTGCCGTGGGTCACGTGTGGATGACCCGCCCCAGGGAGTCGAGTGCAGCCTCGGCGACCGCCTCCGAGAGGGTCGGATGGGCGTGCACCGCGAGGTCCACCTCTTCGACGGTGTACTCGTTCTCGCGCGCCACGGCCAGCTCGTGGATCATTTCGCTCGCGTGCGACGCCACAATGTGGGCGCCCAGGATCTCCCCGTAGCGCTTGTCCCGCAGGATCTTCACGAAGCCGTCCGTCTCCATGGCGGCGCGGGCGCGGCCGTTGGCCATCATGGGGAACTTGCCGGCCACGTAGTCGAGCTTCTGCTCCTTGCACTGCGCTTCGGTGAGCCCGATGCTCGCCACCTCGGGGTGACAGTAGGTCACGCTGGGGATGTTGTCGTAGCGGATCGGGTGCGGCTGCTTCCCGGCCACGTGCTCGGCGACGAACACGCCCTCCCGGCTCCCCTTGTGGGCCAGCATCGGCGGG
>JBDGYO010000116.1:0-17041 GCA_039584015.1 Gemmatimonadota bacterium
CGTCGCCGTGCGGCGGGTGGCCGAGGCCACCGGCCTCTCCACGGTGACATTGGGTGGTGGGGTGTTCCAGAACGCGCGGCTCCTCGCGTCGGTGCGGGCGTTGCTCGAGGCGAGTCGGCTTCGGGTGCTCGTCCCGCGACGGCTGAGCCCGAACGACGGCGCGATCAGCTACGGTCAGGCTGCCGTGGCCGCCACACTGCTCGAGCGGAGGTCATGATGTGTCTTGGCATTCCAGGTCGAATCACTGAGATCAACCGGGACGGTGGGTTGACCATGGGGGTCGTCGACTTCGGTGGAGTGAAGCGGGAGGTATGCCTCGCGTATCTCGACGACGAAGTGGACGTGGGCGACTACGCCATCGTGCACGTCGGCTTTGCCATCTCGAAGGTCGACGAAGACGAAGCCAAGCGCACGTTCGAGGTTCTCAAGGAGATGAGCCAGCTGGACGAGCTGGAGTGGATGGAGGAGGTGGCGGAGAAGAGCCTGGACCCCCCGCAGGCTGACCCTTCATGAAGTACCTCAGCGAGTACCGCGACGGAAAGATTGCCCGTGGGCTGGCCGACGAGATCCGGCGCACCGCTACCCAGCAGTGGGTGCTGATGGAAGTGTGCGGCGGGCAGACGCACACCATCGTGAAGCAGGGCATCGACGAGCTGGTGGGTGAGGCCGTGGAGATGATCCACGGCCCCGGTTGTCCCGTCTGCGTGACCCCGCTTGAGCAGATCGACCGGGCCATGGAGCTCGCCTCCCGCCCGGAGGTGATCTTCAGCTCGTTCGGCGACATGCTGCGGGTGCCGGGGAGCGACTGCGACCTGTTCCAGATCCGGGCCCGGGGCGGTGATGTGCGCGTGGTGTACTCCCCGCTCGACGCGCTCGAGTTGGCGAAACGACACCCCGACAAGCAGGTCGTGTTCTTCGCCGTGGGGTTCGAGACTACGGCGCCCGCCAACGCGATGGCCGTGTGGCGTGCCAAGGAGCTGGGTGTCCAGAACTTCAGCGTACTGGTGTCGCACGTGACCGTGCCGCCGGCCATGGTGGCGCTGCTCGAGGCGGCTGAGAACCGGGTGCAGGGTTTCCTGGCCGCGGGCCACGTGTGCACGGTGATGGGTTGGACCGAGTACGAGCCACTCGCGCAGAAGTACCGGGTGCCCATCGTCGTGACGGGGTTCGAGCCGCTGGATCTGCTCGAGGGCATCCTCATGGCGGTGAAGCAACTCGAAGACGGTCGCCACGAGGTAGAAAACCAGTACGTGCGCTCGGTGAAGCGGGAAGGCAACCGACCTGCGCAGGAGCTGGTGGAGAAGGTGTTCCAGCTGGTGGATCGTCAGTGGCGCGGCATCGGGAGGATTCCGGGGAGTGGGTTGGGGCTCCGGCCCGAGTTCGCCGACTTCGACGCGGAGGTCCGCTTCGGGCTGCAGAACATCACGGCCGAGGAGCCCGAGGAGTGCCGGGCCGGCGAGGTGCTGCGCGGCATGCTCAAGCCGAACGAGTGCGCCGCGTTCGGCACGCGCTGCACGCCAGAGCAGCCGCTGGGTGCGCCGATGGTGTCCTCGGAAGGGGCGTGCGCGGCCTACTATAACTACGGTCGCTTCCGCCAGGCCACGAGGTCCAAGGCGTAGTGTGAGCGAGTCCGGATCTCTCGCGCAGGGCATCAACTGCCCGGTGCCGCACTCCAAGTACGACCGGGTGCAACTCGGACACGGCTCTGGCGGCAAGATGAGCGCCGCCCTGGTGCGGGAGCGCTTCCTCCCACTCTTCTCCAACGAGGCTCTGGCGCAACTGGGAGACGCCGCGGTGGTTGATGTCGCCGCAGACCGGCTTGCCGTGTCCACCGACACCTTCGTGGTGCAACCCCTGGAGTTCCCCGGTGGCAACATCGGCTCGCTGGCGGTACACGGCACGCTGAACGACGTGGCGATGATGGGGGCGCGGCCGCGCTATCTGTCGGCGGGGTTCGTACTGGAGGAAGGACTCGCCATCGACCTGCTGGATCGGATCGTGGAGGCGATGGCAAGGGCCGCGAAGGAGGCGGGCGTGCCGCTCATCGCGGGCGACACCAAGGTCGTGGAGCGCGGCAAGGCCGACGGCGTGTTCATCAATACGACGGGGATCGGCGAGTTGGATCCCGAGTTCGCCCCCACGCCCGAGTGCGCGCGGCCGGGCGACGCGGTGATCGTGAGCGGTCCCATCGGCCGGCACGGCATTGCGATCATGGCGGTGCGTGAGGGGCTTGAGTTCGAGGTGGAGATCGAGAGCGACTCCGCGAACCTCTGCCCGCTCGTCGAGAACCTGCGGCAACGGGTGCGTGGTGCGGTTCACGTGCTGCGCGATCCGACCCGTGGCGGGATGGCCAGCGCGCTGAACGAGATCGCGGCCGCGGCCGATGTAGGGGTGGAGCTCGAGGAGGAACGGCTGCCGATCCCCGGTCCGGTGCTCGCGGCGTGCGAGATCCTGGGGTTCGATCCGCTCTATGTGGCGAACGAGGGGGTCCTGGTGGCATTCGTAGAGGGGTCGCGGGCGGACGAGGCGGTCGCCGCGATACGGGCGCACCGGCTCGGCGAGGGTGCCGCCGTAATCGGCCGGGTCGTGGAGGCGCATCCCGGCATCGTCGCGCTCAAGACGAGAATCGGCGGCACGCGTGTGGTGGATATGCTACCGGGCGATCAGTTGCCGCGGATCTGCTGAAGTACCGCAGCACGAAAGAACCGACCGCGCACCCGCATGCAGCGAGTGGTGGTCGGTCTCAAGGTGGCTGGCGTCGCTAGAAGTTCTTCTCTCCGCTGTCACCCGCATCGCCGTCGTCGCCGCCGGAGGGCGCCGTGCCGCCCGCGCCACCGCTCCCGGCGGTGAGCGTGGTCTGGGTGTCGAGCGTTACGGTCGATGTCCCCGAGCTGTACACGCCGTAGGAAACGCCGCCACCGCCGCCACCCCCTGGCCCGCCGATGCCACCACCGCTGCCGCTGCCTCCGCTGTCGCCATTGCCGCCCTGGCCGGATGGGAACACCAGGCCGCCAGCGCCGATGCCACCGGAGCCTCCAGAACCGCCGGCGCCGCCGTCGCCCCCCCCGCCACCGATGCCGCCGTTCCCCGCCGTCAGCGCGCTGAGCTCGACCGTCACGCTCGTGTTGTGCGCGAAGAGCGCGAACGAGCCGCCTCCTCCGGAACCGCCCAGGCCCGCGCCGCCTCCCCCGCCCGCTCCACCCCCCCCGCCGCCTGCTCCGCCGTCGGGAAAGTCGGGGCACTGTGGAGGATCGTGCGGGCCGTACCCGCCCCCACCCCCGCCGCCCCCGCTGCTCCCGTCCGTGCCGTCCGCGCCGTCGGTCCCGGCGCTCCCCTGCCAGAACCCGCTCACGGCGGATCCGGTCCCGTTGCCACCGCTACCGGCTGTCCCCGCGCCGCCTGCTCCGGTCGCGTTGCCGCCGGGCAGCCCGTCGAAACCGATTCCACCCGGGCATGCCTGGAAGGTGGCGCCGCCGTTGCCCCCCGCACCGGCGCCACCTCCGAGGCCGACGCCACCGGTGCTGCCATCCCGCTGGGTGTCGACACCGCCGTCGCCGCCGTTGCCGCCCACGAGCCCTCCGGCCCCCGCACCGCCGGCTCCTCCGTTGGGCCCGATGCCCTGAACGCCGTTGTCCCCGTCGGTGCCGTCCGCGCCGTCGCTGCCGGCTGCCCCGGGGGCACCGTCCCCGGCAGTGACCGTCAAGTTGCGCAGCGTGACGGAGCTAGAGTTCGCGAGGTAGATACCCGTGGAGTTGCCACCGGCGGTCGTGTTGCTCGCGGACTCGATCGTGAAGTGGTCCACGGTGGTCGGCTGCGTGATCCCGTCGCCGATGACCGCGGTCGTATCGCCCTGTATCGTTGCCACGCTGGTGGCGGAGCGGGCCCAGCTCGCCGCCGCGTCGTACCCGCCGTACACGCTCACTCCCGCGGCCAGCTGGACGCTTTCCGCATATGTTCCTGCGGAGACGTATACCTCGGTCTTGCCGGCGTCGGCCACCGCCGCGGCGATCGCCGCCCCGATCGTCAGCTTGGGTTCATCTCGCGTCCCGGCGTTGGCGTCGTCACCGGTCGTGGCGACGAAGACGGCCATCGCAGCGTTCCCGTCGATTCCGTCACCGTTGGTGTCGAGGTATGCGTCGTCGGGAGGATCGGGGTTCGCGTTCGGGATCACAGAGATCCTGCCGCTGCCCGTGACGCCGCTCCCCGTGGCGCGGATGTCGGTCACCCCCTCGACCACCGCCGTGGCGAGCCCGCTCGTGTTCACGGTCGCGACGGTCGCATCGGCCGAGCTCCACGTGAAGCTCACCCCGGTGATGGGGCTGCCCGACGCGTCGAGCACCTCCGCGTCGTACTGGCGTGTGGCGGCTGCCTGCACCTCGGCGGAGTCGGGCGTGACGCGCACGGTCAACGTCCCGGGGCCGGGGCCGACCTCATCGCTGCTGCATGCCAGGGATACCAAGGCGCCAGTGAGTAGCAGCGCCGGAACGGAACGGCTGGGGCGGGCACGCATGGGACACCTCCCGCACGATGTCGCGGTCTAGGGCGAGGTGAAGGTTCCGTTTCTAATCCTTCCCTCAGCGGGCCGGGGCGCAAGAGTCGCCCGGATGGCGGGCGGGTCTCCCAGCTCCGCCACCCCCGGGCGTGCTACGCCAGGTCCATCTCATTGAGCAACCGCTCGAACCGCTCCTCCGCCCGCAGCGGGTCCAGCAACGGCTCCACCTTGAGGTAGCAGAGCCAGCCGCGGCGCTCCGCGTGCGCCTTCTCCAGCCAATCGAGCGCCGCGTCCGTCTCTCCCAGGGCGAGGTGCAGGATCACCAGGGCCACCGGCAACACATACTCGGTCTTGGCCTTGGCGGAGAGGTCGGTGAGGAGCTGTCGTGCCTCGTCGGTCTCGCCGCGCAAGGCGCGCACGTGTCCCAGCGTGGCGAGGGCGTACGGCGATCCGCGTGATGCGGTGACCGCTTCTTGGGCTGCATTCAGGGCCTCGTCGAGCATGCCCTCAGTGGCGAAGGCGAAACCGAGGATCCGGTGGTTCTCGTGGGCCGTGGGTGCCATCTCGACGGCGCGACGCAGGTGCTCGATGCCCTGGGCGGGCCGCCGTGCGTACACGTACTGCCAACCCAGGGTGCGGCGCAGCGAGACGGACGCCGGATCCAGCTCCAGGGCTGCCCGGCCCTCGGCGAGCGATTCCTCGATGTGTCCCATTGCCATCAGGAGCCAGGAGTGCCACTGGCGTGCGGTGGCGTAGCGCGGGTTGAGCTCGATGGCGCGGCGGAACTCCCGTTCGGCCCCCTTCCAGTCCCAGTCGTAGATGAACGTGACCCAACCCAGCGAGGTGTGGGCCTCGGCAAGGGACTCGTCCAGCTCCAAGGCTCGACGTGCTTCGGCCTTCGCGCGCTCCATGCCCTCCGCGACCGGGAGTCCGCGGTAGTCGGTCTGGATCGCGTAGCAGTCAGCCAGTCCGGTGTAGGCGAGGGCGTAGTCCGGGTCCTCCGCGATCGCCTGTTCGAAGTGCTCGATCGCGGCCGTCGTCCCTTCGGCCGTGCGCAGGTTCCAGAAGTAGCGGCCCTTCAGGTAGAGCTGGTACGCGGCGACGTTGTCGGTGTAGCGGCTTCGCACGGGGTCGCCGAGGTCTCCCAGCAGGGTGGCGCGCAGCTGACCCACGATCGCGCCGGCCACGTCGTCCTGCAGGGCGAACACGTCCTCCAGCTCACGGTCGAACCGCTCCGACCAGAGCGTGCTGCCGTCAGCGGCGTTGATGAGCGCGACCGTGATGCGGAGCCGTTGCCCGGCTCTGCGGACGCTGCCTTCGAGTAGCGCGGAAACGTTGAGCAGCGTGCCGATGGAGCGCGCGTCCTTGCGCTCGCCCTTCAATGCAAACACCGAGGTGCGCGAGGCCACGTGGAGCCCATCCACCTTGGCCAGGGAGCTGATCAGCTCCTCGGTGATGCCGTCGCTCAGGTATTCGTTCTCGGGATCGGGGCTCGCGTTGACGAACGGCAGCACCGCAATCGAGCGACGGGCATCGGCCGGGGGCGCAACGGGGACGGTGCCCGTCCCCCGAGCCGCCAGTGCGTCGGCGAACTCACCGGCGGTGGCAAAGCGCTCGTCCGGGCTCTTGGCCAGGGCTCTCGCCAGGGCCTGCTCGACTGCGAGCGGGCAATTGGGCCGCAGGGTCCGGACGGGCGGAGGCGGCTCGATGGCGTGTTTGGCCATCATCCCGACCGGGGTCGTCTCCCCGAACGGGGGTTGCCCCGTCAGCATCTCGAACACGACGCACGCCAGGCTGTAGACGTCGCTGCGCGCGTCCAGCTCCTGGTCTGCGGCTGCCTGTTCCGGGCTCATGTATGCGGGAGTGCCGATCGCGAATCCGACCTCCGTGAGCGAGCCCGGATCGTCGCAGCAGGCGCTGATGGCGCGCGCCACGCCGAAGTCGGTGACCACGGCCTGTCCCTCATTGAACAGGATGTTCTCCGGCTTGATGTCCCGGTGCAGCACGTCCTCGCGATGGGCGTAGTCGAGCGCCGACGCCACACTGCGCGTGATCGCGACGACCTCCTCGACGGGGAGCGGACCGTCCCGCCGGAGCCGGTCTCGCAGGGTGCCCCCGGCGACGAAGGGCATGATGTAGTAGAGGAATCCCTCGCACTCGTCGGAGTCGTGCAGCGGGAGGACGTTGGGATGCGTGAGTGACGCGACGATGCGGATCTCGCGCAGGAACCGCTCGGGGTGATATCCGGCGACGGCGAGGTCGGGGTGCAGCACCTTGAGTGCCACCTGGCGGTCGTGCTTCACGTCGCGCGCCAGGTATACCGTGGCCATGCCACCGCGCCCGATCTCACGATCGATGGTGTAACGCTCGCTCAGCGCGGCCTGGAGCTGCTCCGGGACGGGAGGCATGGCGTGTATAAGATGGAGGGGGAACGGGGAACGGGAAGACCGGGAACGGGGAACAGGCGACGGCGCTCCCTACAGCCTACAGCCCTGTTATCCTGCCATCCCCCGCCGCAGCAGATCCTCGGCCAGCTCGGTGCGCTCGTGGTTGCCCACGTCGGTCCACGTGGTCGCCAGATCCTCGGATGACTTCCCCTGGGGCAGGACGAGCCAGCGGTGCTTGTCTGCGGGTCCCACGGCGGTCAGCACAATGACGCGCCCGCTGGGGCCAGCCGGCGTGCCATGCAGGTAGTAGGAGACGTCGCCCTCGTTCCAGGCGGCGATCTGCTTCAGGAGGTGGTCAGCGCTCATGGGCCTTGCGAACCTCACGGTCGAGGACGCGCTGCAGGAATTGTAGCACCGCCACCTCCTCCCGTCGCAAGGCCGCCGAGGCTCCGGTTCGCTTATCCTCGGCCTCGATCATCGCGGGGTGCACGTAGTACTTGCGGCAGACGGCGCGGGTGTTGCCCAGGTGACGCGCCACGTCGTCGATCGCCTGTACCACGTTCTTGTTCGCCTGCCGCTCCGAATCGGCCGCGCCGAGCTGGCTGAGCTCGACGGCCGCGAGGATCGTCCCCGCCCACGTGCGAAAGTCCTTGGCGGTCACGTCCCGCCCGGTGATCTGCCGCAGGTATTCGTTGATGTCGTCCGAGTCGACTTTCTGCCGACGACCCTCATCGTCCAGGTACTTGAACAGCTCCAGACCGGGGAGCTCGCGACAGCTCTGCACGATCCGCGCGATGCGACGGTCAGTGATCGCGGCCGTCCGCATGACCCCGCTCTTGCCGCGGAATTCGAAGCGCAGCTTTGAGCCGGTGACCTGCACGTGCCGCCGCCTGAGCGTCGTGAGCCCGTAGGAGCGGTTTAGCTTGGCGTAGGCGACGTTGCCCACCCGGAAGAAGGTGCGCTCCAGCAGCCAGACCACGGTGGCCAGCACCTTGTCCCTGGGGAGCCCTCGGCGCCGCAGATCCCGCTCCACCCGCTCCCGCACCCGCGGCAGGACCTCGCTGAAGGCGAGCATGCGCCCGAACTTCGATTCGTCCCGCTTCTCCCGGAACCGGGGATGGTAGCGGTACTGCTTGCGGCCCTTCTTGTCGCGGGCTGTGACCTGCAGGTGGCCGTTGGGGTTGGCGCAGATCCAGACGTCGGTCCAGGCCGGCGGGATGGCCAGTGCGTTGAGCCGGCGGCGCTCGGCGCGGTTCCGGATCAGCGTGCCGCTCGGCTCGTAGTAGGCCCAGCCGCGGCCCACCCGCTTGCGGCGGATGCCGGCCTCGGCATCCGTCACATACTCGAGCCCCGCCGCCTTGGCGGTCTCGATGTGCGGGAGGGACGTCTGAGTGGCCATGGCCCGCAAGAAAGGGAGCGGTCCGGGCACGCCGCTGTGACGCACGCCCCTTCGCAGATGCCTGGGCCCTTGCTCGTCGTACTCGTATTTCCTACTATGACACGAAATAAAATCGTGACGAGGCGGAATATGGCAGGTCGTGTGGGCCGTCCCAAGAAGCAGCTCCCCCGGGCAACCCACCTGTTTACGCGGCGATTCCGCGCCCTCATGCACTTGGCGCACGAGGGGAACCTGGGTGAGGCAAGCCGCGCCACAGGCGTCTCGTACCCGACCCTGCGGGATCTCTACGTGGGACGGACCGTGAATCCCAGCTTCCGCACGCTGGAGGCCCTGGCTGACACATACGGGGTCGCCCTGGCCTGGTTCCGGGACGCGGAGGAGCCGGAGGAGGTGCCCGTGGAGGGGCGGGTCGGCTACCTGCCGCCCGATCCCTACGCCTCCGGTGCCCGGCCGCACCTGCGGGAAGTGGTGATCCCATTTGCCGCATGGCCCATGTATCGGGTGTTCACGTTGCTGGAGCGGCGGTTGAACCTGGGGCAACCCCGGCCCGATCGCCCGATCGTGGGGGAGGCCACGGGCGACGCCCTGGTCTTCCGACTCACCACCTTCCTGTTCCAGCCCCTGCTCGGAGCGGAGAAGGCGGTGCGGCGGCTGAGAACGCTGGGCGCGTTGTGGGAGGCCGTGCTGCCCGAGATGCTCGGTGAGGCTCAGTAGCTGCTGTTGAACTCCAGCCACACGTCGACTGGCTCCCCGTCCATCAGCGCCGGCAGGTAGCGCTGGCTGTAGACCTGCTCGAGGATGTAGCCATCCAGTATGAGGTCGCCGGTGCTCCGCCTCATCCTGGCCTCCGTCACGACGCCGTCGCGGTCCACCAGCCACTCGACCACGTACCACACGCCCCTCGGGCGTGCACGCCGGCGGTTGGTCGCGACGACGCCGATGAAGACGGGCGGGCAGTACGTCGAGCGCTCGTAGGAGAGGGTGGTGGGGCGGCCGGCCCGGGCCCGTATCCGCACCCCCCACGGCTCCCCGGGATCGGTCCAGCGCACATGGTCGGCGAACTCTGCCTGGAGGCGCTCGGTTGCCTCCTGCCCGAGATCGCTCTCGAGTGCCACTGCGTGGCTCGCCGCGCCGTCGACGCCGAAGGCGACCGAGAACAGCACCTCCGCCCCGGGGTGGCCAATGGTGGCGCCTTCGAATGCCTGAACGAACTCCGCCGAGTCGACCACCGACCAGAGCGGCTCATCGGGCTCGTCGGCCAACGTGCAGCGGCGCTCCGTGGGAGCCCCGGCCAGGCTGGCGGGCTCGGAGCGACTGCTGCACGCCGCCAGGAGGAGCAGTGCGACCAGCACCGCGCCGGCGGCCCAGCTCAGCGAGCTCTCGAGGGGTGGTTTCCAGGGGTGTGCCATGGGTTCCCGGGCGTGGACACGCTGAATAATACTCGGCGTTTCCGGCCGGGTTGCGCCCGGTCGGCAATTGGCCGATTGTCTAACGAATCTCTCCCTACTGGCCTCTGTCAGGCCGCGGCGCAAGACGACTGATGTGGAGGCGGGACATGACCGAGCGCGATCTCACCCGGCGCGATTTTGTGATGATGGGGGCCGCCGGCACGGCCGCCCTGTTCCTCAAGCCCAAGCTCCCGCTCGGCGGCAAGGTGCCGATGCCCGAGCGCCCGCTGGGCCGCACGGGCCACCACGTGCGCCTCTTCAGCCTCGGTGGGCAGGCGACGCTGGAGAAGGCGGATCGGGACGCCGATGCGCAGGCGATCATCAACCGCGCCATCGATCTGGGCGTGAACTACATCGACACCGCCGCCCGGTACGGTCGCGGCGTGAGCCAGAAGTACATCGGCAAGGTCATGGCGACGCGGCGCAAGGAAGTGTTCCTGGCGACCAAGACGCACGATCGCACGCGCGACGGCTCACTGCGCCTGCTGGAGGAGAGCCTGGAGTCGCTTCAGACCGACCACCTCGACCTGTGGCAGCTCCACAACGTCAGGAGAACCGACGAGCTCGACACGATCTTCGGCAAGGACGGCGCCATCGAGGCAATGCTCCGGGCGCGGGAGGAAGGGACGGTTCGCTTCCTCGGAATCACGGGTCACGCCGACCCGGCCGTGCTGGCCGACGGGATCAGCCGCTTCGACTTCGACACGATCCTGATGGCGCTCAACGCTGCCGACCCGCACTACCTGCCGTTCGTGGACGAGTTGCTGCCGCTCGCCAATGAGAAGCAGATGGGAGTGATCGGCATGAAGATCCCCGCGCGTGGCCGCATCTTCCGCGAGGGAGGGATTACCTCCATGCGCGACGCGATGCGCTACACGCTGACGCAGCCCGTGAGCACTGTGATCGTGGGGGTCGACGACGTCGCGCAGCTCGAGGAGAACGTGGCGATCGCCACCGAGTTCGAGCCGCTCTCGGGGGACCAGATGGCCCACCTCGAGGAGCTCACCACCGACTACGTCAGTGAAGCATCCTGGTTCAAGCGGGGCGCTCGGGGCTCACGCGGCGACGAGGACGATCAGGACATCGACTAGCGGCCCACCCGTCTGCACAGGTGGCGCGACCTAGGACGAGCGCGCCACCGCCGCGGATCGGCCGAGGAACAGCTCCCGTTCCATGTCGGTGGTGACCAGGTTCGGCGAGAGCCGGACCGTGTTGAGGCCCTGAGTGCTGAACGGCCGGAAGACGAAGCCGTGCTCCCGGTTCATCCGCTCGAACAAGGTCGCGCTCTCGACCCCCCGTACCTCGACGGCGAACAGGGACGCCGACAGCTCCCAAGACGTGGGTGAGCGCCACTCGGTGTGTGCCGCGTTCTGGACCGCCCTGCGCCAACCCTGCCACATCGTGCGGTAACGAGATGCCTTGGTGGCTTCGCCGAGTGATGCCTGGAAGTCGAGCGCATCCCCCAGCGCGATCACCTCCGGCAGGTTGCGCGTGCCGTAATCCTCGAACACCCGCACGGTTCCGGCCCAGCGCTGCTGACCCCACGTGACCCACATCGGCCTGAGTGCGTTCAGCACGTCGTGCTTCACGTAGAGCAGACCGGTCCCCTTCGGCGCCTGCACCCACTTGTGCGGGCTCGCCGCATAGAAGTCCACGTCCGCCCCGGTCACGTCCACGGGCAGCATGCCGACGGTCTGTGCACCGTCCACGGCCACGAACTCCACCCCGCGCGATCGAGCCAGCGCGACCAGCTCCCGCATCGGGTGCCGCAGACCCACGATGTTGTCCACGTGCGGGAAGACGAGCACACGCGTGTTGGCAGAGATGTGGCGATCGTGCAGCTCCAAGAGGTCGTCGAGCGTGAGGCGATCGACGTTCTGCACCGGAAAGTCGAACGGCCGCACCGAGAAGCCCTTGACCTCGGCCTGGTGGTGCCAACAGACGCTCGCCCCCGGATGGTTGAGTGAGGAGAAGACCACCTCATCGCCCCGACCCAGCGGCAGCCCCTGCGCCAGGAGGTTGAATCCTTCGGTGGTGTTGTGGGTGAGGGCGACCTCGTCGGTCCCGCACCGCAGCAGCTGGCCCGCCTTCGCCCGCACCGCCTCGCGCGTCTCCTCCCAGGCGCCGCCCCACATGTACAGCCATGGGTTCGTCTCGCACAGCTCCAGGTAGCTTCGGTGCGCCTGCTGCACGGTGCGTGGGATCGTGCCGACGGAACCGTGGTTGAGATAGGTGATGTCGGGGTCGAGCGTGTACACACCGCTCTGGCTCTCGGGCAGGAGGCCGTTGCGCCCGCGCCCAACCTCTCTCGCGAGGGCTCGATCGACGGCCAGCAGCGTGCCCATGCTCGCTGCGCCGGCGACCGCCGCCAGCTGCTTCAGAAATGCTCGACGATGGTTCATGACTGCTCCCGTGAGGCAAAGCGCTCCAGAAAGGCACGCTCGTCGGGTGTCAGGCTGTTCATTCCCTCGGCACTGATCTTGTCGAGGATGCGATCCAGTTCGTCTCGGTTCACCGAGTGCATGTCGTCACGGCGGATGCCGCGCCAGCGTTGCAGGTCGCTCACGCCCGATGACTTGGGCTTGGCTTGAACTGCGGCCGCCTTGCGCTTGAAGCGCCGCGCCGGTGAGCGATAGTCGAGCCACTTGAGATAGAGAAACGCGCCCGCGAACCCACCCAGGTGGGCGAAATGGGCCACGCCATCCCTGGAGCCCGAGAAGCCGGCGAACAGGGACATCCCGGTGAGGAACACCACCAGCCACCGCACCTCGACCGGGAGCACGCCCCAGATGTAGATCTTGTCGCGCGGCCAGAACATGCGCCGATGATGGCGGCATGCGGCGTGGTGACCGCCGACAGTAGCGCACCCGAGATGCCGCTGATGAAGTACAGCGTGAGGAAGGTCCGTCCACCGAGCCGCATCTCCAGCCGCGGGCCGAAGATGTAGAAGATCCACATGTTGAACAGGATGTGGATGATCCCACCGTGGAGGAACATGTAGGTGATCACCGTCCAGGGACGTAGCAGCACCGCCGCCGGGACGAACGCAAACAGCAGCGTCACCCAGGGGAAGATGAGCTGGAACAGGAACACCACCACGTTGGCGATGATGATGCGGGTCACCCACGGCGTCATGGCTAGGAAGCCTAGACTGTTGGCGCGACGGGCGCCAGCGCGGGGCGCTTCCTGCGTACGCGGGTGCGCGTATCTTACATGACCGCATGACAGAACTCGAGCTCAACAAGAGACGTCCGTCCCAATCCACCGCGCCGGGGGAGCCTACCGGTGCGTCCCTCGGCCTTCCCCCGGATCTCGTGGAGAAGGCCGGACGGCGGCTGGGCGTCGCCGCGTTGGTGTATGCGATCACGTATACCCTTGCCTATGGCTCGGGCCGTATCGTGGGCAACTGGAGCGCGTATTGGGAGGACCCGAGCTTTCCGGCATTCCCGGACTTCGTAGCCGCCGGGTTCATCGCCGCGTCGATCGCGCTGTTCTTCCACGTGCGCAGCCGCAATGTCCGTAGCGAGCGCCTGCTAGACCACGGGCTGGTCTACGAGGTCGTGGCGGCTGCGGGGATCGACGTGCACCTGGCCTTCGGCATGTGGCCGGAGGGGATGATCGTCGGGGGGATCTCCTGGGTGTGCGTGTGGCTCGTGTTCTTCCCGATGATCGTGCCCAGCACTCCGGGGAAGACCACGGTGGCGGCCCTGGCGGCGGCTTCGACGAGTCCGGTGCTCTACGCCATCGGCATAGCTCGGGGGGCTCCCCCGCTCGACCCCGGCGTTCTGATTCCCTTCATAGCCGCGAACTACATCTGTGCCGGCATCGCCATCGTCGGCTCGCGCGTGGTCTACCGCATGGGTACGGACATCAGCCGCGCGCGTCGGATGGGCAGCTACCAGCTCGTGGAGAAGCTGGGCGAGGGTGGCATGGGCGAGGTGTGGAAGGCGGAGCATCGCATGCTCGCGCGCCCTGCCGCGATCAAGCTGGTACGCAGCGGTGTCGGGACCGGGCCCGGCCGCTCGGGGGGCACCGAGCATCATCGCTTCGAGCGGGAGGTGCAGTCGACGGCGCAGCTGCGCTCACCGCACACCGTCGAGGTCTACGACTACGGCCTCACCGAGGACCGCAGGTTCTACTACGTGATGGAGCTGCTCGACGGGCTGAGCCTGGAGGAGTTGGTGAAGCAGTTCGGCCCCGTGCGTCCCGAGCGGGCGGCGCACATCCTGCGGCAGGTGTGCCACTCCCTGGGGGAGGCGCACGCGTGCGGCCTGGTGCATCGCGACATCAAGCCGGCGAACGTCTTCCTGTGTCGCTACGGCCAGGATCCGGACTTCGTGAAGGTCCTGGACTTCGGTCTCGTGAAGCGCGCCGGGACAGCGGCGCCACAGGACGTCAAGCTCACCGACGTCGGGACCTTCGCCGGGACGCCGGCGTACGGGTCCCCGGAAGGCGCCGCAGGTGAGGGGGAAGAGGTCGATCCGCGCAGTGACCTCTACTCGCTCGGCTGTGTGGGGTACTGGCTCCTCACGGGGCGGACCGTGTTCCGGGCCAATTCACCGATGTTGATGCTGGTCCAGCATATCCATCAGGAGCCCGAGCCTCCCTCGAGGCACACGGAGCTCGAGGTGCCTCCCGACTTCGATGCCCTGATCCTGGATTGCCTGCGCAAGGACAAGGCCGAGCGACCGCACTCGGCGGAGATCCTCGCGTCGCGGCTGGCCGCGCTTCGTTTCACCAGCGAGTGGTCGTCCGAGCGGGCGCGGCAGTGGTGGGACGCGCACCGGCCCCAGAGGGTGTTGGACGGCGCCCCGGCCAGCGATCAGAGCGACGCGATCAGCGCGCCCAAGGTGGTGAAGCTCTAGCGGCTCGGCGCCCGCCACTCCTTCAGGACTTGCTCGACTAGCTCCTCGTTGTTGTCGGTGCGCTCCATGAGGCGTATCAATTCCTGCATGGCGTCGGCGGAAGGGGCCGTGGCAAGGTGGTGACGCAGGGTCCGCGCGGCTTCCAGCGCCTCGGGTGATAGCAGGCGCTCCTCGCGCCGCGTGGCGCTGGCGTTGAGATCGATGGCCGGATAGATGCGGCGTTCCGCCAGCTCGCGGCTCAGCACGATCTCGCTGTTCCCGGTGCCCTTGAACTCCTCGAAGATGACCTGATCCATCTTCGATCCGGTGTCGATGAGCGCGGTGCCGATGATGGTGAGGGAACCGCCGCCCTCCTTGGGGTCGATATTGCGCGCGCTGCCCAGGAACCGCTTGGGCTTCTCCATCGACTGGGCGTCGAGGCCCCCGGACAGCGTGCGTCCGCTGCCCTTCTCGAGGGTGTTGTAGGCCCTGGCGAGCCTCGTGATGGAGTCGAGGATGATGACGACGTCCTCGCCCAGCTCCACCCGCCGCCGGGAGCGCTCCAGGGCGAGTTCGGCCACGGCCGCGTGCCGGCTGGCCGGGAAATCGAACGTGGATGCGATCACCTCGCCGTAGCCGCACGATTCCATCTCGGTGACCTCCTCGGGACGCTCGTCCACGAGGAGAATCAGCAGTGTGGCATCGGGCCGGTTCTTCGCGATTCCCTCGGCCAGCGCCTGTAGCACCATGGTCTTCCCGCCCTTGGAGGGCGCGACGATCATGGCACGCTGCCCCAGCCCGAGCGGGCAGATGATGTCGATGATGCGGTTGGTGTAGTCGGGGCCGCCGAGGCGGGTGAGCCCACAGTCGAGCACCAACTGCTCGTTGGGATGGATGGCCCTGAGCTCGCTGAAGCGGGGCCGGCCGTTGACTTCGCCGGGGGGGCGGCCGTTCACGCTGGCAACCTTGGTGAGCGAACGGCTCTTGCCGCGCCCCTTGGCCTTGGCGGTCTCACCCGCCAGCAAGTCGCCGGTCCTGAGGCCGTGCTGCTGAATCAGCCTGCGGCCGACGTGAATGTCGCCGCTGCCGGGCAAGTACCCGTTCCCACGCCGGCGAATGAAGCCGGCGCCCTTGGGCGTCACGTCGAGAATGCCGAGATCGTTCTGGTCGTTCACGAACTGGTTCCTATCATGCTGTCTAGGGTGAGTATCTCGGCGTGCGCGTTATGGTAGCTGCGCCCGCCCTATGGTGTTGGCGTCGGTGCCGAACCAGACCGTGCGTGTGGGCTGGTGGAAGTACATGTGCCGCACCGTGCCGCCGCCGCTCTCGATTTCCGTCTCACTGAAGAACGTCTCCGAGGCGGGGTCGAAGCCTACGAACCGGTTGGGATCGGGGCCCGACTCCACGAACCAGAGATGATCCTGATCGTCCACGGCCATGCCGTACGCCCTGGCGCGCGCGCCGCCGGGAGACGCCCACTGCTTGACCGCGCCGGTGGCCGGGTCGAGCCGTCCCAGATAGCCGAGGCTGTAGTCCACGTACCAGACCATCCCGTCCGAGGTGATCTCCAAGCGCCGGGGCCGCGAGTTCTCCTGGGGCAGATCGTACTCCCGCAGCTCCATCGTTTCGGGATCCACGGTGCCGATCTTGTTGGTGCCGAACTCGGCAATCCACGGCCGGTTCTCCACGTCGATCACGATGCCGTAGGGCCGGTAACCCGGCTCGGGCATAGCGACCAGCCGGATATCGCCGCTGCCGACCTCCAGCTTCCCGACGAAACCACCGTTCTGCACCGTGAACCAGATGTCCCCGTCGTGGTCGAACACCAGCGTGTGGGGGTCGCGTGCCGCGGGGTCGGGCATCGGGTACTTGGTGATCGAGCCATCGGCGGGGTCGAGCTTGCCGATGTGGTTGGCCCGGTTCCCCGCGTACCAGACGTAGCCGTCGGCGTCCACGATCAGGTTGTGCGGCCCGGCGCCCTCGTCGAGCTCGTACCGGGTGAACTCCCCGCTCTCGGGCTCGAGATGTGCCACGTAGTCGGCGCGCTGGCCCACGAACCAGACGCGCCCGTCAGGGCCTACGTACGGATCGCGGGGACGCGTGTTCTGCCACGGAACCTGCCACTCGGTAATCTGTACTTCCTTTGCTGCCGGATCCGGGCGGTGGCCGGGCCAGAGCGCGGCCACGAGCAGCAACGGCACGAGCGTCTTCATGCTGAACCCCTCTCGTCTCGAGTGCCTTGGAGGTTGTCCGACGCCGCGCAGCACGCTTCGGGAAGCGCTCCCGCGTGGACCCCTACATCGCGCCGCATGCCCGGTCGGGAGGACGGCTGGGTCCTTTTCGGCGTTACGGATTCTGGCGCGACAGGCCTGCGCGCCTCATCCACAGCTATTGGTCGACGGCTAGTCGCTCGGGACTAGTTCTTGTGTCGGAAGGTGATCCGCCCGCGGGTGAGATCGTACGGTGAGACC